>JACJXT010000011.1:1840124-2146812 GCA_020636535.1 Chitinophagales bacterium | reverse complement strand
AATTTCTTTTCCAACCTTTGCAAATGCTTTGATTTTTCCTTTTTGCTTTTCGAGTTCCTTTGTTGTTGCATTCGAGAGAATCCCTGCAATTCGGTATGGGTTATTATTTATTAGTTCCATATTTTGTCGGTTGATTTTCTTTTCCTAAAAATACTTTTCATTCTATTTATTTCTTTACGGTTTCCCTCATTCTTTTCGTTTTTCGTTCAGCGTTGGCAAAAAACAGCTCTTTTGGTTTTTGAGCGTTGGCTTTGTGTGTTGGCAAAACCAAATGTGCTGTTTGTGCGGTCGGCTTTTTTCAGCTTGTGGCTAACTTGTTTATTTACGCAACTTATTGCGTAAATATTTTCATATATCGGCAAGTTGTTGCTATAACAAGATACGCAATTATTTTTAATTGATAAATATTTTATAGAAAATCTAATGGCGAAGGTGTATTATTAATGTGTATATTACTTACATGTGTATATATTTCAGTTGTTTTACTACTTTGATGTCCTAATAATACTTGTATACTTCTAAGATTTACGCCTTTTTCATATAAATGCGTGGCATAGCTGTGTCTAAGTGTGTGTGGTGTAATTTTTCTTCTAATTTTTGCTTTTTTAGCAGCTTGTTTTACAATAACTTGCACACTTTTGGTACTGTATGGTAGTGGATTTTGTTTAGTACTGAATTGTCCTTCAAATAGGTATTTATATGGTTTATAAATTTTAAAGTATTGCCTCAGTTCAATAAGTAGTGATTCTGGAATTGGAATGATTCTATCTTTTTTTCCTTTTCCGCATATAATTTTAATGTTTTTTGCATTGCCATTTATATGTTTAATTTCTAAGTTAATTAATTCGCTAATTCTTAAACCACAAGCATAAATGGTTTTTAGTATCATTAGATGTTTAAAATTATTGATAGATTGAAACATGGTTCTCACTTCTTCTAAGTGTAATACTTCTGGTAATTTTTTTTCTTTAAAAGGTCTGTCAATAACAATATCAGCTTTAGGTTTATTTAAGCAATTTTCCCAATAAAATTTAATGGCATTAATATTTTGGTTTTGAAAACTTGTAGAAGTATTGTTTTTTATTAGCTGCATTAAATATTGTTCTGCATCTATGGTGTCATCAATGTTATTGTTATAACAAAATGACCAAAATTGATGTAAACAGGTTAAGTAAATACGAATAGTATTTTTGCTATAGTTTTTGCGAAGTAATTTTTGTTTTACAGCATTGTATTTTTGAGTCATAGAATAAAAATATACAAAAAATTTTAAAAATATACAAGAATAATTATATTTGCAATATATCAACCGTTGATATACTTATAATTTTATAAAATTAATTATCAATTAGTTATGAGTGAAAAAGTAAGTAGAAAATGTAAAATTTGTAAACAAGAGATTTACGGAAGACCTGAAAAACTATTTTGTTCGGTAAAATGTAAAAGTTACTATCATTATCAATTAAGAAAGACAACTAATATTGAAGCTGAAAATATTGATAAAATATTACATAGAAATAGATCTATTTTGTTAGAGATTTTGGGTAAACGATTAACGCAGAAAAAAGTAAATAGATTGGTATTAGAAAATAAGAAGTTTAGGTTTAAATATTTAACTCACTTTCATATTAATAGACATGGTAAAATGTATCATTGTATTTATGATTTTGCTTGGATGGAGTTTTCGGATGATGCAGTTTTAATTGTAAAAAGATAAACTGTTTTTTGTAGCACAATTTGCATAAGGGATAGAACGGAAAGCCCACAGCGACGATAGGAGCGAGGACTTGTAGTGATAGCCCGACCGTAATGTAATGGAGGTTATGCCATAGATTTAGTCATTAGTCAATGGTTATTAGTATTTAGTAATAAGTTATTTGTTATTATTAGATGTTTTATATTAATTTACAATGCCTATAATTTTAAAGACATTCCAAATGTTTCTGTACCAGAATTTGTATTTGTTGTGCTTGGCTTGCAATTCTTCTCGTTGCCAAAAGTGTAATTGATGTGTTGGATACAAATATCCAAATTCGTAGGCAGTATGACTTTTATGCTGATAGCTTAAATCGTGTAGATTGTACCTATAGTGTTGCTCTCTTTGTTGCACTATTTGTTGTGCTTGTTGTCGGATTGTAGTAGCACTGTCTAGTAAGTAATCAATATTGTTTTTTTGCTTGTCGATTTTATTTGCTCGATAGTTAATTAAATATTTTAAAGTATAATATTTGTGTTTTGCTCTTAATAGTGTTATATTAATGCCATCTATCAATTCTTGTTCTAATACATTATTGCTTGTTGGTTTGTTTAGTTTTTCTTGTTTATTAATATATGAATTTATATTATTAATATATTTGTTAGAAATAAAATTTAATTCTTCTTGTGTTGCTTTGTTTCTAATGTATTTATAGGCAAGTTCTGGTCGTGGATGTAATTCTAAATTTATTTTTCCTCCAATTTCATCAGTAATGGTTTGTGCTGTGAGTACTTTTATAAGTGTGCTGTCTTTAATATAGCGTTCTTGTAATAAATATGATTGTTTAATATAATTAAATATAGTATCATTTTTTACTACATCGCTTATGTATTGTAATGGATATTTATCGATAGTTATGTTATCTATTTCATAATTCCAAGACCATCGTGCTATGCTCCAATCGATGAGCCAATAGTTCCATTCCCAACCAGAAGTAAAGGTAAGATGACCTGTTATGTGATGTGTTTCACAGAAGTTAATATCGTCTAATCTTGCTTTTAAATATGACATTAAGAACATAGGAACGCTATTGTCGAAAGTAATCCAATAAGCAGATTCTGGATAATACCAAACCGTTCGTTTTTGTTGTTCTTGTAGTAACAACTGTTGCATGTGTTGCAGATTTTCGTTCTCGTACACTGGAGCAACTTCATCTATTAAACTATAAAACATTACCGTGTGAATCATTAATCCATGTTTGTTGTTGAGCAAACTGTACAAGTCGTTTTTGTTATTAGATACCATTTTATTGGCTTTTACAACATGACTTCGACTCATTAATACAATATTGTTTTTATTTAATAAGTTTTGTATTAATTCTACTTGTGCTAATAATTTACTATAATCTTGTTGTGAAAATTCTGTTGATGATAGCTCTAAATTCCAGATATCGAAACCTGCTTGAGCTAACCAATTGACATTGTCTATAATTTTTTTATCGTGTTTGAACCAACCACTGTATAGCTGAAATGCTTTTTGTTGAATCATGTGTATAGATAAATCGACACCACAAAAAATGCCTCGTTGATGTGCATAATTTGTAATGGCTTGTGCGTGTGCTAACCACGAATCTTTGTTGATGCTTTCTAGTAAATTGAACTCGAAATAATTTTGTCCGTTTCTAGCCAACCAGTCGATGTATTGTTTTACTTCGTTGAGTGCATTGGGTTTGGTTTCGTCTAACAGAAATTCTGTTAACTCAATTGGATGCATAGTATGTAAATGAAAACCATTTTTGCTAAAGACTTGTTCTCCTTTAAACGATTTAAAATTAATTAGTGATTCTTCTATTTTATTTGGAATTATTTGTTCTTTGGTATGATAAAATTTAAAACCCAATTGCTCCTGTAAAAGTGCATATAATCCATCGGAAAATGCTTTATAACTATTAGCAGTTAAAAGGAGCGTAGTATTGTTTTTTGTCCACTCGAATTTGTTTTTAAAATCATTGTTGTTGATGTTTATGTTTGCAATGAAATCGTTTGATTGGCTTAATTGAATTTGATAGTCAGTAGTAACTTTTGAATTAATAGATAATGTATTTTCTTTTGTTTGATTGACGAGTTGTTGGATATCATTTATAGTTATTTTAGTTATAGTATTATTTAATATACTAGTATCTGCTTGTATATTAAACGAAAGCGATTTTATGGTAGTGCTAATTGATATTAGTCCAATAAATATGATGTATTTAAGTTTGCTGTGCATCTAAACAAAAGTAGGTAAAAATATTTTTGTTTTTTGCTAAGTAAAGTATAAGGTTTGAAGTGTCAGAAGGCAACTTCAGACATCACAGAAGTGTCAGCAAGAAATTTCTGACATCACAGAAAAAGATGAGTACTATTTAGATAAAACTTTTTTGAGGACTTCTAACAGTTCATTATTGTTGAAAGGTTTTGGAATAAAGGCATCAAATCCAAGCGATTGATAATCGAAATCACTTTCGGTAATAAGACTTGCAGTTGTGCCTAAAATTTTATGATGCTTTAATTGTTTATCGTTTTTAATAAAAGCAGCAGCTTCAAATCCATTCATTATTGGCATATCTAAATCCATAATAATTAAATCTATATGATGTTTATTCTTCTGTAAGAAATCAATACAAACTTTTCCATTTTCAGCTTCAAAACAATGAATAGAGTTTTCGTTGATAATTAGTGTATTGATGGTAATGAATCTGTTTTCTTCTGTATCATCAACAATTAAAATCTTTTTGTTTTTTAGAAAAGCTAAGTCGTTGATATTTTCTGTTTGTGTAGCAATAGCATCTATTTCAATTAAAGGTAATTGAATGGTAAATGTAGTACCAACATCAACTTTACTTTTTACCTGAATATTGCCATGCATTAATTCGACCAACTTTTTTACAATAGACAAACCTAAACCAGTGCCTTTGTATTTGCGTTGTTCTTTATTTTTTACTTGCTCGTAATGATCAAAAATATTGTTTAAATTATTTTTTGGAATACCAATTCCTGTGTCTTTTATTTGAATGATTAATTGTTCGTTTTTTTGTTTGATTGTAGTGGTGATATTTCCTTTAATTGTAAATTTTAATGAATTACTAATAAGATTTGTAATAACTTGTTCTAGTCTGTTTTCATCACCTTGAATAACTAAAGGCACATCATCATTGATTTTAAATTTTAACTGTACTGCTTTGTTTTGATGAACAGCAATAAATGCATTTTTAATATTGTCGAGTAGTTTATCTAAGTGAATTTTATCGTTGATGATTTCAAATTTACCAGCTTCAATTTTTGAAATATCTAATATGTCATTAATTAAACTAGATAATTTTTTACCTGAATTTTGTAGTACATTGATATACGGTTGTTGTTGCTCGCTTGGATTGCTTTGCGATAGTAAATCGGAAGCACCTAAAATTATATTGATAGGTGTTCTAATTTCATGACTAATAGACGCAATAAAAACAGATTTTAACTCAGCTTTTTCTTGAGCAAACTGTTTTTCTTTTCGAGCGTTTTCTAAACCAATTTTTGCCAAAAAAACATTGTTGCTTTGCGAGTATCCTTTTTCCATTAATTCTATTTTACACTCATATAATTTATCATAAAATAAAAGTGCTTGTTCTAGTTTATTTGTTGCTTTATACAATTTTATTAATGCTTCGAAAATAGCAGCATTACTTGGATCTTTCTTATGCTTTTGTTTTGTATTATCTATATAAATAATTGAACTCAATAACATTTCTTCAGCTTCTTCATATTGCTGAATATCTAACAACATAATGCCATAACTCTTTTTAATATCTATCAATAAATCTAACTGATATTGTTCTGCAATAGCAATACTTTTAATGAAAAAAGATTCTGCAATTTCAAATTGTTTTAATTTTCGCTGTAAAATTGCATAAGAAGCATATAAACGAGTAAGTGCAATATTATCTTTAATTGCTGTTTCTTGTTGCATTGCTTTATCTAAAAAACTGAATGCTTTATCTAGCTGCTCGTCCCAATTATAAATATTTCCAACATTAATATAATATTCAATTATTTTTTCTTTATTTTTAATTCTTTCTGCTAAATTGAGTGCTTGTTCGTAAAGCTCAATTGCTTTTTTAAATTGCCATAAGTTGAGTTGTTTTCTACCTATAATATAATATAAATCAAAAGATAAGTCGTATAACTTATTATTTAATGCATTATTGAGTGCTTCTAAATAAATTTCAAAACTGTTCTTATAATCGTTGATGATGAAATATAAATCAGCTAGTTCTGCTTGTAGTTTTATTGTATATTCTAAATTACAAGTATCTGTATGATAAATACTTTTTTGTAAAAGTTCAATCGCTTCGATATAATTGTGTGCTTGTTTGTACTGTTGTACAGTGTCTAAAATTTTATCACAATCATTTTTTTTGAGCGATTTAGTCATTCATTATCTAATTATATTACCTGAGCTTATATTTTTTGCATTGACAAATACTAACTTTCCATTTTCATCTTCTGCCATTAAAATCATTCCATTACTCATAATGCCTCTCAATTTTTTAGGTGCTAAATTTACCAATACAGCAACTTCTTGTCCTACGATTTCATCAGCAGAAAAATGTTCAGCAATACCAGAAACAATGGTTCTTTGTTCAAAACCAACATCAACTAATAGCTCTAATAATTTGTCTGCTTTTTCTACTTTTTTGGCACTTACTATTTTTCCAGTTCTAATATCTAATTTATCAAAATCTTCGTAAGCAATATTTTCTTTTGGTGGAGCAACTGTATTGATTTCAGTTGTAGCTAATGTATTTTTTAATTTTTCAATTTGAAACTCAATCTGACTGTCTTCAATTTTTTCAAAAAGGAGCGTAGCTTTATTAATTTTATTATTTTTTATTGTATAGTGATAACAATCTAAATTATTAGGAATTTCTGTGTTGAGTAAAGCAAAAATTTTCTTAGCAGTAAAAGGCAACAATGGTTGAGATAAAACTCCAAGAGCATACACCCAATCTAATCCAATGCTTAAAATATCTTTGGTTTTATCTGGATTTTTTGTATACAATTTCCAAGGTTCTGTTTCTGCTAAAAACTTATTGCCTTCTCTTGCAAAACTCATCAGTTCGTTTAAAGCATCTTTAAATTTGAATTTTAATATATAATTTTCAATATTTTTTAATGTAGCATCAATCGTTGTTTTCAAAATACTATCATTCTCTGCCATAGATTTTTGTAATTGATAATCGATATTACCATCGTAATACTTATTAATTAAACTTATAATTCTATTAACAAAGTTTCCGTAAGTTGCTACCAATTCATTGTTTACTTTATCTTGAAAATCTTGCCAAGTAAATTCGCTGTCTTTATTTTCTGGCATATTGGCAATCAACACATAGCGTAGTTCATCTTGCTTGTTTGGAAACTCTTCTAAGTATTCATGTAACCAAACTGCCCAATTTTTTGAAGTAGAAATTTTATTGCCTTCTAAATTCATAAAAGCATTAGCAGGAACATTAGTTGGTACAATATAGTTGTCTGTAGTATGTAAAATAGATGGAAAAATGATACAATGAAAAACAATATTATCTTTTCCTATAAAATGTACCAATTCTGTTTTGTCGTTTTGCCAATAATCTTTCCAGTCTTTACCATTAGCATTTGCCCAATCTTTTGTAGCAGAAATGTAGCCAATTGGTGCATCGAGCCAAACATACAACACCTTGTTTTTAGCATCTTCCAAAGGCACAGGAATTCCCCAATCTAAATCGCGTGTCATAGCTCTTGGTTGTAAACCGTTATCTAACCAAGCGTTGCACTGACCTAATACATGAGCTTTCCAATCTTTTTTATCTTCATTGTTGAGCCATTGTTTTAACCAAGCTTCTTGTTCATTGAGTTTTAAATACCAGTGTTTGGTTTTTTTAAGAATAGGTGTATCGCCACTAATGGTTGACTTTGGACGGATGAGTTCTGTTGGACTTAAACTGCTTCCACATTTTTCGCATTGGTCGCCATAGGCATTTTCGTTACCACAATTTGGACAAGTACCAATAATATATCTATCAGCTAAAAATTGATGAGCAGTTTCATCATAGTATTGTTCTGATTCAATTACTTCAAATGCATTTTTATCTAATAATTCTAAAAAGAATTCTTGAGAAGTATCGTAATGAATTGGTGCAGTTGTTCTGTGATAGATGTCAAATTCAATCCCAAAATCTTCGAATGATTTTTTGATAATATGATGGTATTTATCTACAATGGCTTGTGGTGTAGTGTTTTCTCTCATGGCTTTAATGGTAATAGCCGCACCATGTTCATCACTACCAGACACAAAACAGACATCATGATTTTGTAGACGCAAAAATCGAGCATAAATGTCGGCTGCAATATAAGCACCAGCTAAATGACCTATGTGTAATGGTCCATTAGCATAAGGCAAAGCAGCAGTTATAGTATATCTTTTTTTCAATGGATTCTTTTTTACAAAGATAAAATTTTAAGTATATAAATTGGAAATTACAATTTTAATACAAAAAAATCTACTATTATGTAATTTGGGAAGTATCTCATTTTGTTTTAATGTTTAGCTATACTTTAACCGACTAATAAGTTCATGAAAAAGATATTGTGTTCATTATTATTTTTTCTTTTTGCCTTGACACAAAAAGAAACAAAAAAGTCAAGAAGCATTTAAGGCAATTTTGCTTTACTCTATTTTTTTATTTTGGTAAAGCAAACCGATGATAAATTTGTCTCTACATGCCTATTGCTCGTTCCTCGCAATGCAATTTCGAGACATTTACCTCTATTGCTGAAAATGCTTCAAAGCCAAACTGCTTTAGTATGTGCTTTTTATACCTTGTTTTTATACTATATATAATAAGATGCTGTGTTTGTCAAAAAAATATGTAATTTGGATTTAATATGAAAGCAGTAGAGCAATATAGAAATCAGTATAGGCAAAATTTTATTGGTAAAAATTACAATGGCTATGCTCATGTTTTGTTTGTAGTATTTTGGTGTGTTGCTGTAATTGTTTTTTGTGTGCTGAATATTCATCAAACAACATGGAAAGAATTATTAATTATACCTTTTACATTTATATATATTAATTGGATAGAATATATTGGACATAAAGGACCAATGCATCATCAAACAAAATTATTGAGTAAAGTTTTTGAACGACACACGATGCAACACCACCACTTTTTTACTTACGATAATATGTCGTTTGATAGTACAAAAGATTTTAAAGCTGTTTTGTTTCCACCTGTGTTGTTGATTTTCTTTTTTGTATGTTTTGTATTGCCTGTTAGTCTATTGATATTTTGGTTGTGGAATACGAATGCTGCATTAATTTTTATGGCAACCATTATTGCTTACTATTTTAATTATGAGTTTTTACATTTTTGCTATCACTTACCAGAAAACCATTTTTTACTAAAAATTCCATTAGTAAAACGATTAAAAAAATTACATCATACGCATCATGATACAACACTGATGACTAAGTATAACTTTAATATTTCTTATCCAATTTTTGATTGGATTTATGGTACAATTTATAAGAAATAATAATAAACTTTAGAAATAGTCAATATCTATAAATACATTGACATCATTAATTCCATTGTTAATTACAGAATTAATGTTAGATATAAAATTATTATTATTAAATTGATAAGAATAACTTGCATTTAAATTTGATGTTGTATTAAATGAGTAGGTTGATTCAACCAAATATTTACTAATACTAAAAGTATAATAGCCATTTAAACTTAATACAAATGGTAAATTCATGTATGGATTATTGTTATAAGTAACACTTCCGAACAAATCTACAAAAGACAGCATTAAATTATAATCTATTGAGTTTTGAATTATGTTGGTATAGGTTAATCTAGCAGTATCATAAAATTCATTGTTTGGAATTAAAGGATTATCAGTATGTTTATTAACATAATTAATCATTGAGGCATTATCATCATAATTAAAATCATACATAATTGATTGATAAAAAGAAATATAAGCAACATTATATTGTATAGAATATAAAGTATCTAATTGATTATTTGTACTGATGTATTTAGATAGAACTTTGTATTCATTATAAATTGAGTCGTAATATGTAATTTTATCTACGGTGTTATTAGCATTAATATACACTTGTATTGGAGTACTTTGAACACCACCTTCATAAGCGAAAGTTACTAATATATTTATAATATTATTTATTGGTCTATTAATTGTAATATAGCTTTCATTACCAATAGTTATAGAATCTAACCAACCGTCTGTGGCGTCATAATGGAAAAAAAGTGTATCAGTTATAAAAGGGCTTATTTCATTGTCAATAAAAATAGACTTTATTTTATTGTCTATTGTATTTGTTGGATTGTTATTGTCTTTATTACAAGAAGATACGCCTATAACAATAATTAGGAAAATAAGAAATGATTTCATAAGACTTAAATTTATTCAATTAAAAATAAGTATATTTTTTCAATTATGTTAGATAAAACATTTTTTTAGTAAAAATTTAAGAACAGTTTTATTCAATACTTTCTGTTGGTTGAACAAAAGCTATGGCTTCATGCATTTGAGAAATATCGAAATAGCGTTCGTGTCTGCCTTTACTTGCTCTTTCGAAGAACAAATTATCAATAGGTACTAATGCTTTTAATATTTTAGAATGTGCTACTAGAGCAAGATGTCCCATTTGTTTATAATGTCGTAATGACCAAAATATGTCTTCCATAAATGCTTTTACGCTAGAATGACTCATTTTCATTTCGTCTAGCTTAATCAATACATGTACTTGAGTAAATCCTTGGTCTAATTTTTCTTGAAATAATTTTTGTGCTAACTTTTCATCAGTTTCACTAAAACCATCAATTACTTCAATAGCTAATGTGTTTCCTTTAAATGTTTCTAATTGCTCTATCATAATATGTTTTTTAATATTTATATATTGTTTCAATGTAATATAAATAAAAAAGACCTATTAAAAAAATATAATAGGTCTTTTGGTGTAATAATTTTGTTAGCTACAAATTACTCTGGTTTTATTTCTTCTATGTCGTCGTTGCTTTTATTATTGCTTTTTGTTTTGTTTTCTTTATTGGTAGTTGGTTTTTCTTGTTTTTCACTACCTAAATAGTTTGGTAAATCCATACCTGCTACATTAAAAATATCTTGTAATGGTGGAACTGATTTATAAATTCCTGATAGGAAATTAGAAGTTGCTGTTTTACCATTTTCTGCACCATTGCCATTGTCCCAAACTGTAACTTTATCAATTTTAATATTTTTAATTGCTTCAGATTGTAGTTTAACCAACTCAGGTAATTTGTCTGCTATTAATAATAATACGGCATCTTTTGGATTGTTGTTGGCAGATTTCACAATCATATCTAAACCTTCGGCTTGCTTGGTTAAGATTTCATACATACCACGAGCTTCTGCTTCTAGTTTAGCATAAATAGCATCGGCTTGACCTTTGGCTTGCTCTCTAATTTTCTCTGCTTCTGCTTGTGCTTCAATAATGGCTTTTTGCTTAGCAATTTCTGCTGATACTACAATAGAGGCGTGTTGCTCTGCTCTTTCTCTTTCTGCTCTAGCTTTTTCTGCATTTTCTTCTGCTTTATAGGCCTCTTCTAATGCTTTTGCTTGTTGTACTTTTTCTGCTGCAATGGCTCTCTTTAATGATTCTGCTTCTCTTTCTCTTCTTTCTGCATCTGATTTTGCAATTTCTATTTTGGCTAAGTTTTCACCTTCTACTGCTTTTGCATTAGCATCAGATACTTTAATTCTGGTATCTCTGTCTGCTTCATACTTACCAATAGATTCATCTCTTTTAGCTTCTGCAATTAAAATTTCTTTGTCTTTAGTAGCTACTGCAATTTGCGAATCTCTGTCTCTCTGAGTTTCTGCAATTTGTACATCTCTATTTTTCTGTGTGATTTCAATTTGCGTGTCTCTTTCTCTTTCTGCTTCTGCTTTACCAATTTCACCAAATTTTTCTTGTTCAGCCACACTCTTTTTAGCTTCGTTAATAGCTTTTGCAGCTGCTTCCTTTCCTAATGCTTCAATATATCCACTCTCATCTTTTATATCTGTAACATTGACATTAATAAGTTTTAAACCTATTTTCTTCAATTCTGCTTCTACATTACTAGCAACATTAGATAAAAATTTATCTCTGTTGTTGTTGATTTCTTCAATATCCATCATGGCAACCACTAAACGCATTTGACCAAGTATAATATCGTTTGCTAAATCGTGAATATCTTTTCTTCCAAGACCTAATAACCTTTCAGCAGCATTGTCCATAACACCAGGTTCTGTAGAAATACCTACTGTAAATTTTGAAGGTACATCAACTCTAATATTTTGTTTACTCAATGCATTGACCAAATTTACTTCGATAGACATTGGTGTTAAGTCCATAAAAGCGTAGTCTTGAATGATTGGCCACACAAAAGCAGCACCACCATGAATACATCTTGAGGTGAGCGTAGTATTGTCGTTATTGTTACCTACTTTTCCGTATACGACTAGAATTCTGTCAGAAGGACACCTTTTATATCTTTTAAAGAGTGCAAAGGTGAGTGAAAATACAAATAGTACAGCAAGTACAATTGCAATTAAAATAAATGTTCCCATATAAAATTATTTAGTTGATTTTTGATACTAATAAGGTGTTGTTACCTACAATTTCTATAACTTCTACTAGCGTGCCATTGGCAATATCTTTTTTATCGTTGGTTATGGCATCAAGTTCTAGTAACGCATTATTTATTTTGATATTAATTTTTCCTAATCCATTATTGTTAGCAGGAATAGTTAAGTATACAGTTCCTTTTTTACCAATGGCTTTGTCTAGTTTTAATGTACCATCGTATTTTAGTTTGGAGATAGATTTGAATAAAAACATCATTATTGCAACCATTGTAACACCAGCTATTGATGCAATTATAATGGTTGGTAAATAAGACATTCCGTTTTTAAAACATGCTAAGCCAATCCAACCAAACATAGTAAAGAATGCAATTAGGTTCTTTAATGTAAGATATTGCGAGTCAACACCATCATCGTGTCCAATTGCTTCATCAGCGTCACCAAATGCACTAGCATCATCTATATCGCCTCCAAGAAAAATCATTATGGTTTGCAATAGAAATAATAATGTAGCAATAATTGCTATTACAAATAATATTTTCTCAAATATGACTAAGTGCGACCAAAATTCGTTAATTATATTCATAGTTTAAAGATATTTATAGAATAACCAATTTGAAAAAATATTAGTTCCCAAAAAATAAAAAATGTGGATAAAATTAATTTAAGGAGTATATTCAAACTGTAAACTTTTTTAGGATGATACAGTCTTCTGCCCAATGGGCAAACCGTCATGTTGAGTGATAGCGAAATCTACCTGCTCGGTAGGCAGGCATTTCCAACAGGGCAAATACTTGTGCCGAGCTGACATCATGCTCTGCCCAACAGGCAAACCGTCATGTTAAGCGATAACGAAATCTACCTGCTCGGTAGGCAGGCATCTCCAACTGGGCAAACACTTGTGCCGAGCTGGCATTATACTCTGCCCAACAGGCAATGAGTCATGTTGAGCGATAACGAAATCTACCTGCTCGGTAGGCAGGCATCTCCAACTGGGCAAACACTTGTGCCGAGCTGACATCATGCTCTGCCCAACAGGCAAACCGTCATGTTGAGTGATAACGAAATCTACCTGCTCGGTAGGCAGGCATCTCCAACTCAGCAAACACTTGTGCCGAGCTGACATCATGCTCTGCCCAACAGGCAATGTGTCATGTTGAGCGATAACGAAATCTACCTGCTCGGTAGGCAGGCATCTCCAACTCGGCAAACATCCATGCTTAGCTGACATCATGCTCTGCCCATATTTCATTACTAAAATAAAGTCTTTTTAGGTATAACTCATAGAAACTATACTCTTTTCTTATTAAAAAAGTAAGCAAATTCAATAAGAAATTATGCTAAATCTAAGTATTTCATAGATACCCATTTTTCATCAATAGCAATCTTAGCCCAATCATTTATTGCTTCAAAAATAAAGACCATATCGCCTTTAAGTACCTTATCTAATTTGGTATAATTGACTGATGGTCCTGAACGCACATTAAGCACATCAGTATTTACAACAGCAGCTTTTATAATATCAACATATCTGCCATAAACCCATTCTTCTTTAGATTTTGATATTTTATACCAACCGTCTCTTTTTTCCCATATCCTAATTACCGAACCATAACTTGTAGTATATGCAATATCAAAGCGAGTACTTATACCTGTTCTTACATTTAAAGTATTGGCTGTTACAATACCATATTCAAATTTATCAGTTAAATGGTTACCTTCTTCATTTAAATTATACACCTGTAGTATTAAAGGCAATAAATTTTGCTCACAGTGTCTTTTAGTATTTCCACCAAAAAAGTTAGTGCCTGGACAAGATTTTGAAGCAAACCAAGTGTGATATAAGATTCTATCAGTATTTACAGGTATATTAAATCGTTTACAAAGTGCAGCACTTACTTCAATAATAGAACGCTTTTGTTCAGTGGTCATATTGTCTTCACCTATATCAAAATCTCCAAGATTTTCAATACAAATGGCATTGCTATTCTTGCCTGAAATTCCAGCTGGATTATCTTCTAAGCTTCTACCTGTTAAAATAGTACCATCAGGAAAAATGGTAAAATGCTGTGCAATATTTGAAAAACCTCTGTCTCTATGACTGTTTTTCATAGCAAGTTGTCTTTCAAAATGATTATCTCCAGTAAAGTGGGCGTAACTTGGCACCCAAGTATGATGTTCTTGAAGATATAAAATATGTCTTGCAACATTTTGTTCTTTTATCCATCGTTTAAACTCAGGAAGTGTCATTTTAATAAAGCCGTATTTTGTTTCCATAATAAATGATTTTATACTAAGGTATAATAAATATTCGAACTTTACAAATTTGTCTTTGTTGGTTTAAATAAAAGAAGCATATATAGCACATTGAACATTTGTTTTATATGCTAACACTTTTTAATAAAAACAGACTAAATAAGTACTTAAAATATTAAAATCTATTAAATAATTATGGCAACAAACAATTAAGCATGTCTTTTGCGTTATACCCTACAATAAATATTTTTAATTTTTAAAAAATCAGAATTATGGCATTAAATTATTTACCAAGAACCGATGAAGCATTGGAAGCTTGGCTCAGAAATTTCGCAACAAAATTACCAGCTCATGCTAGTAAATATGTTATTACACCAGCAGAAATTGCAGATGTTACCAAAAGCGTTAACCATTTTGCTTATCAATTACAAGCAACTATGGCTTATACCGAGTACAACAAAAAACAGAAAAAGTTCTTAAAAGAATTAAAAGATGGTTTATTGGCTGGTGCTACTGTAGGTAGCATTGCAACAACACCCAACTTAGGTACAGCACCGCCTGCCACCACGGCTGGCTTTATGCTTAGAGTAAAATCATTGGTTAATCGTATAAAAAGCAATATCAGTTATACGGTTGCTGATGGTTTAGACTTAGGCATCGAATCTACCATACCTAAAAAAGCAAAACCCAATATAGATACCATTAAGCCAACGCTTAAAATAAAATTAAGCAAAGGCGGACAACCAGAAATTGTTTGGACAAAAAGTGGTATGGATGCAATAGAAATTTGGGTAAAACGACCACACAATGAAGATTTTGTTTTACTGAACATAGATACTAAACCTAATTATATAGACAAACACGCTTTACCCGAGAAAGCAGAACACTGGCAGTATAAAGCTATTTATAGACAAGACGATGGCATTGTAGGTCATTGGAGTGATATTATAAGCACGACTGTTGTACGACAACATTTGTAAGCTTGTTTGAATTTTACCCATAATGAAGAGGAGGAGCATTTGCTCCTCCTTTTTTCTTTCCGTCATCCTGAGCAACGCGAAGGATCCCTTACTTTATTCCGTCTACTCTGAATGAAATGAAGAGTCTCCAAGTTCCATAACAAGATACTTCGTTCGTACCTCACTCAGTATAGACGAATAAGAATATAACGCGTCACTCTGAGAGAAATGCAATGTAACGAAGAATCTCCAACAAAATAGCAGAGACTCTGCAATAAAACATACTTCAATTAAGTAAATAGATGTTTCGCTATCGCTCAACATGACGGATAACTGTAAAGAACCCCCGTCACTCTGAGCAACGCGAAGGATCCCTTACTTTATTCCGTCTACTCTGAATGAAATGAAGAGTCTCCAAGTTCCATAACAAGATACTTCGTTCGTGCCTCGCTCAGTATAGACGAATAAGAATATAACGCGTCACTCTGAGAGAAATGCAATGTAACGAAGAATCTCCAACAAAATAGCAGAAATTAAAATAAAGTATCTTCTCATTAAACTTAGGAGATGTTTCGTTCGTACCTCACTCAACATGACGGATAATAGTAAAGAATCCCCGTCTACTCTGAGCAAAGCGAAGAGTCTCCTGTCTAATCGAGATGTTTTTCTCGTATCTCACTCAACATGAAGGAAGAATAAAAATATTTATGGAAATTGTTCTATTCTGTCGTCTAAATAGTATGACAAAAGGAGGATATATTTACATACTCAGTAATCAACACAATACCACATTGTACATAGGTGTTACATCTAATTTGGTAAATAGAGTTTATGAACATAAGACAAAAAGATATAGTAATAGTTTTTCTGCAAAATACAATCTAAACAAAATTATATATTATGAGTTTTTTGCCTCAATAGCAGAAGCTATTAACAGAGAACGGTATTTAAAAAGCAAGAAAAGAAATTATAAAGAACAGTTGATTAACTCAATAAACTCAGAATGGAAAGATTTATGGTATGATATTCAAGATTGTATTTAATGCCTCTCGTCACTCTGAGCGATAGCGAAGAGTCCCCAACGGCATAGTAGAAACTAAAAAGAAGTATTTTGTAATTAAACTAGGAGATGTTTCGCTATCACTCAACATGACGAATAACATACTTTTTGGGACAGTATGTATAAAGTGTCTACCATAAAAGGTTCGTATATCCGAACTGTTGTTGAAAATCAATTATTTAATTAGGAGAGAATAAGTAGTTATAAATAGTTCTTTGAAATAAAAAAGTTTAAAAAGTAGTGTTTCGTTTTGTAGGAAGTCTTTTTCAGCAATAGTGGCAAATATTTCGTAATTGCATTGCGAGGTACGAGCAATAAGCATGAAGAAATAAATTTGCCAACGGTTTGCGTAGTATAACGGAGCAAAATTGCCTTAAAAGACTTCTTGATTCTTGCCTGCTGGCAAGCAGGTTTTGTAACTTTTTCATCAAGGAAAAAGTTAATAATCCAACTATAAAACTTGCTTGCATTCATTTATAGTTTGCTTGTTTTTTATAATTTATAAGTGTATTGTAGGAAACTTCTTTCGGTAACACAAGAAAAAAAGACCTGCTCATAATGAACAGGTCTTTAAGCTATCTTTTAAATTGTATTTATTTTTATTCTGCATTTCCAGATGCTGGTTTAAAATCAACGCGTCTATTTACTTGATGTTGATTTTCGTTTTGTGCATCTTTAATTGTTGGATCTACCATTCCCATTGGTAGTTTTTTAAATCTATTTGCATCAATGCCATAGTTTTTAATGAGGTAATTAATAGCTGCATTAACTCTGTTTTCAGATAATTTTTGATTGTAAGCCATAGAACCTCTTGTGTCAGTATGTCCTTGAACTTCTACTATCAAATCTGATTTTTTCTGCATGGTTTGAGCTACTTTTTTTAACTCTGTAGCAGCTTCTGGTGTAATATTGTATTTGTTTAAATCAAAATAGATAGAAGATAGTTTCCATTCATCATCAATAACTTTAGTTTCTTTCTCTACTATGGTTTCTTTTACTACTTCTTTAATTGGATTTTGTTCAATAATTGTAATGTTTTTAACTGTATCAATTACATTTTTACAGTCTACAATTGGTAAGTTTGGATTAGAGTATGGTTCTGGATCTAATGCATCTACACAACCATCTTTATCGCTATCTAAAGTAACGCCTTTTGCATCTACAGGATAACCAGCTGGTGTATTTGGTTCTTGGTCAACAATATCTAACACACCATCTCCATCTGTATCTAGTAATACTTGAGGTTTTGGTGTGTGTTTATCATGGTAAACCATCATCATTTCCATAGGATTAACCCATTCTACATGTTCTTTTTGAGAACCAATTCTTCCGAACTTATAAGTAATATTCACATTCATATAAGCGTAAGCATCTCTATTAATTTTAGATAAAGAGTTTACTGTTTTTCCTTGATTATCGATATAAGTTTGAAAGTTGAATGCATCTAATTTATCTGAATTGGTAAAAGTAAAAGTACCTTCCATACCTATATCTATAGATTTGTTTACTTTAAATTTCATTCCTGTAGTTAAAGGAAATACCACTTCTGTATACTTGTTGGTGTAACCTCTTAAGTAAGAAGAGTTATCAATTGGTAAGTCATCAGAAACATTATATATGTTAGATTCTGCTCTAATCATACCAATACCAATTTTGTTGTATAGTGCAAATCTTCTTTCTTTAATTGGTTTACCAGTAATTTCTGCTTTAATAAATTTGTTGTATCCAAATGATAATCCCATCCAGTTTAAGTAAAAGTTTACAGTTGCTTGGTGAAATACATTAGTTTTAAAGTACACAGGTTCATTAAACCCAAGTTGATTCCAGTAATCTCTGTCCTCAGCAAAACCACCACGAGAAAGTGTTCTACCAGAAACTTTACCTAAGGTATAATCTACATTAATACCAAAAGCACTACCAAACATTTTAGTTAATCCAATACCAGCACCCCATTGTACTTCGCTAGGTTTTTTAAACTGTCTAAACCAGTCATAGCTTCTAATATCAGTGTATGGCATGGTAGCTCCACCGTGTAAAATTAAATTCCAGTCTTTTAAAAACTTGTTTGTTTCTAAAGTGTATTGCTTTACTTCTTTTTTTGATTTAGTTTTTGATTTGTCATCTTTGGCTTCTAAGCTAGTTTCGGTAGAAAAGGCATTAGCATAAATAGTACATAGAAAAATAACTATAATAAATGGTTTAATTTTCATAAGGTTTAATTTTAGTATAAAGTTAAGTATTATTTTTAATATATCACTCAGTATAGTTTAAATCTTTTCCGAAAGTTTCTTCTAATTTTTTCCAAGCTAATAAGGCAATGGAAATACATATAATTCCTACTGCAATATTTGAATATATTGTAGACAATCCTAGTTGATTTTTAAACAGTAAATACAAAGCATTGATAATTATCACTGCACCTCTTACAAAATTTGGTGCTGTATTGGTAACTGTAGAACGAATATTAATTCCGAAAGATTCGGCAGCTGTACTCATAAACACAGCCCAATATCCAATACTAAATCCTAGTAAAAATATCATACCATAAAAGAAAACAAGTCCTAGTTTTGCTATAAACCAAAATATAGTTACTAGTATAATTAAAAGTATCATATAATATAAAATAGCTTTTTTTCTACTCTTTAAATAGTTAGAAAGTAAGCCACAACAAACATCACCAATGGTTAAGCCAGAATAAATAAATAGTATAGCATAAATGGCTACGGTTTTTTTATCTGGATAAGTTAGGTGTAGTGCATCGGCTAATTCTGGTGCATACTTTGCATAGAGTTGTACTACATACCATATAGGAATGGCAATTGCAATAACTGCCAAATATTTAATAGCCGTTGCTTTATTTCTAAACAGTGTTCTAAAATCGCCCAATAGTATTTCTTTATCTTTGCTTTTTTCTTCTTTGAGTTGCGTAAACATACTCGATTCATATACACTTATTCGTAGAATTAACAATGCAAAACCCATAATACCACCAATAATGTAGCAAGTTCTCCAGTCGCCAACCCAAAGTACTAGTAAGCAACCAACTACTGCACCAAGCACACCAAATCCAGCAATAAAAGCAGTGGCAATACCTCTTTTTTCTTTGCTCATGCTTTCATTAACCAGCGTAACACCAGCACCTAATTCTCCAGCTAAACCAAATCCAGCAATTAATCGCAATATAGCATAGTGATTAATATCATGCACAAAACCATTGAGTGTATTGGCAATAGAGTAGGTGAGTATAGAACCAAACAATACTGTAATTCTACCTTTTTTATCGCCAAGCATTCCCCAAAAAATTCCGCCAAGTAGCATGCCTATCATTTGAAAGTTGTCTAAACGCATGCCTAGAGTTTCTAGTTGAGTGCCTTCAAAACCTAAACTTTGCAAAGAACTTACTCTTACCATACCAAAGAGTAATAAATCAAATACATCTACAAAATATCCTAATGCAGCAACTATTATAAGTATGCTTACTGATTTGCCATTGTCTTTAGTCATAGATATAAAAAATTATTTTTTGATTGCCATTTTAATAATTTCCCAATAGTTGTTTTTGAGTAATCCTTGCTCATAAAAACCTCGTTCTTTTAAAAGCTGATGTATTTTTGGATTATTATAACTTGGTGCATTTTGTAAGAAATGATGTTCTAAATGAAAATTAACATGCAACGGTGCGAATAAAATTTGTTCAACAAAATTAGCATAAGTAGTTCTTGTATTTTTATATGGATTGTTAGTGTCTTCTACAACAGAATGTTCTGCAATAGAACGAACGCGTAAGCTAAAATTATAAGTAGTGAGTAATGCTCCAATCCACAATAGATAAAGTAATGGTTTGCCAAAAGCAAGTAGTATTAAAAACATAATTAAGTTAGCAGTAATTGGTCCTCTTAAGTTATAATAAGCATTGGTAAAAATTTGTTTCCATGTTCTTTCTTCTTTCGGAATTTTTACAATTAGATTACCTAAGTTGTATTGTATAAAACCTAAATGCATAGCACCTAAAGCAAATTCGGTTTTTATGCCAGTCAATCCAATTAAGTCTCTAATGAATTTTCTAAGTAAACTCAACAATTTTGCAGGATAGTTTTTTACTAAATTTAAATCAGGATCATCTACTGTACCAGTAGCAACATGATGTTGAAAATGATAAGGTCGATATTGTTCTACATTGTGAAAGATTGGATAAGCTCCTAACCAATTACCTACAAAATTATTGAGTTTTTTGGTTTTAAATAAAGAATAGTGAGAAGTATCGTGCATAATTATGGCACAACCTAATTGTTTCCCACCAATTATAAACAATGCTATGATTACGGTAAATATATTTGGAAAAAATCCGACTAAAGCAAAAGCAAAAATAATCCAAAACCAAACAGAAAAAATAGATAACCATGCTTTGGTATTTGATTTTTCGTGTAATTTTTTGATTTCTTCTTTACTAAGATAAGTATTGATGATTTGCTTGTATTTAACTACTTGATTATTTTCTGGTGCAACATCAAACTTCCATGCATTTCTCGTTTTACTCATGTGCTTAACTTCTATTATAGTAATATCTAACAAAAGTATTAAAATTAATATTGTTATAACACTTCATTACAATAAATTTTAAAATTGGAATAGTTTTTGTAATATTACCAATAAAAATTTATCAATTATGGGATTATTTAATTTTATTAAAACAGCAGGACAAAAAATCTTCAAAAACAAGAAAGCAGAAGAACAAACTACTGAAGAAGATAAGCATGTTGCTGCTCAAGAACTATTAGACTATATTAAAACTTTAGGATTTGATGTAGCAAAATTAAGAGTGGCTGTACTAGGAGATACAGTAACGGTAAGCGGAGAAGTAGAAACGCAAGAAGCCAGAGAAAAAATTATTTTAGCAGTAGGTAATGTAGAAGGTGTTGGTGTAGTTAACGACGAATTTACTGTTGCCGAAGTAAAAGAACCTGCTCAGTTTTATACTGTAGTTGCTGGTGATACTTTATCTAAAATTGCAAAAAATACACTTGGCAATGCAAACTCTTACATGGTTATTTTTGAAGCTAACAAACCAATGTTAGAACATCCTGATAAAATTTATCCAGGACAAGTTTTAAGAATACCAACGGTATAAAATAATATTTGTCATTCCAAAATTTGTTTGGAATCTAATTTATAGAAAGACTGTCTGATTTATTTGGACAGTCTTTTTTTATTTAAGAAAAAATACTAATTTGTATTGTAATACCATGAAGAAATTGACTTATATAATTGCTTGTTTAATACTGCTAAAGTTTGTAGCAGTTGCAAATACCAATAATTATACTATAAGTGTATTGCAAACACAAATTGACACTTCATTTCATTTTAATATTACTGTTACAGATTCAATGCTCTTGTTTAAAAAATCTATCAATCAACCAGCTTTAAGCATTTTAATTTCTGACGATGAAAGTAAAGTGTTAAAAGATTTTGTTTTTGATACAGATAGTTTATTTTTGAGTATTGATGATTTAAAAGAGCCAACTTATTTAATTAATATTTTTACAAAAGATTTTATTAAGAATGATATGTATCAATTAAATAAGCTAACAAAGGAATAGGAAAAGAATGAACAACAGTATAAAAGATAGCGAATTTAATGCATTAGTGAAATTATTAGATGATAATGATTGGGAAGTATTTAATCATGTTCAGCAAAAATTAATATCTTTTGGTGAACCAAGTATTCCAATGTTAGAAAATGCTTGGATGCAAGCAGATAATGAAACACTACAACAAAGATTAGAAACAGTTATTCAGTCAATACAATTTTCAAATATAAAGGATAGATTTATTACTTGGATTGATAATGGTTGTGTAGATTTATTAGAACCAAGTATTTTAGTAGCCAAGTGTTTCTATCCAGATATTGATGAAAATATTATTATAGAAAAACTAAATAGATTAAACAAAAGTATTTGGTTAGAACTCAACGCATCACTTTCTGCATTAGAAGAAGTACAAGTAATTAATAATGTAATATTCCGACTCAATGCTTACTTTGGCGAGCAAGTCAATACACCAAATCCAGATCCAAACTTAGGTTTTATCAATAAATTACTAGAAACCAAAAAAGGCAATAGTATATCTTTAAGTATTTTATATTTAATTTTAGCTCAAAAAAATGATTTGCCAATTTATGGTGTGTATTTACCATTTCATTTTATAATGGCATATACCAAAAGAAATTTGTCTGTTGAAGAATTAAATCAAAAAGATCAAGATAAAAGTGTAATGTTTTACTTAAATCCATTGAACAAAGGCATTGCATTTTCAAGAATAGAAATCACCAATTATCTCAAACAAATAAAATTAGAGAAAGAACAGAGTTACTATTCGCCATGTCATAATAGTCAAGTCATTAAAGCATTGTTGTACAACCAAATTGCTTGTTTTCAGCAAAGCAAAAATCAAGTTATGATTGAAAAATTAGAATCGTTGTTAAACTTATTAGATAAAGATTTACCTACTCAATTTTAAATTATACAACTGAGCACCACCAACTAGCAAACCACCTATTACGCCAAATACATGATGCAAGAATAAACTATCTGCAATAAAATGTATCATACTAGAAATTAATAATAGCACTAATCCAATAACAAACAAAATAATAGGTTTTTTGTTGTGATGATGATAGCGATAACCATGTTTTAATGAAGACGAACCTAGTAAAACAATACCTAAAATAATAAGCAATTCAATCCAATGGTTTTCATGCATAAAAGTACCAGCAAAAGGCAAAACAACTACTAAAACTGGTGTAAATAAGCAGTGAACAATACAAATGGCAGATAAAATTAAAGAAACTTTATTAGCTTTGTGGTCGTGTAAATGTGCTTCTGTACTCATTGAAGATACAAAAATACAAAAAGTGCAACTCAGTTGCAAGTTAATTTTTTATTATGTCAGATATTGTTAGTAAAATAAAAGAACATGGCTTGCGAATTACACCAATTCGTAAAGAAATTCTAACTGTATTTAATACTACAGATTTTGCATTATCACATGCAGATATCGAAACAAAATTTGCTCATATTTACGATAGAGTAACCATTTACAGAACGCTAACAGCTTTTGTAGAAGCTGGCATCATTCACAAAATAAGCGATGAAACAGGTATTGCCAAATATGCAATGTGTCATCATCATCAAATAGAACACGAACATCAAGACAATCATGTACATTTTAAATGTAGTGTTTGCGAAAAAATAGAATGTCTGCATAGTTTACAAATTCCAGATTTCCATTTGCCAAAAAACTACACAATGCAACAAGCTAATTTATTAGTAGAAGGCATTTGTGCTAATTGTAATCAGTAGAATTTGTTACTATAAAAGATTTTGTGGTATAATGAATAGAATATTTTTTGCAATTCATAATTCAAATGATGACCTTCAATAAATTTAGAGAGAACAAATAAAAAAGCGTTAAGAAAATCTTGTTGTTTGAGTGAAGCGAGTTTCAAGATTTTTAGCTTTTTTAAGCAGTTCGAGCGTAAAGAATTTATTGCAGTCTTGATTTTTTGTTACTTTTGTATCAAGACAAAAGTAAGCTTATTAATATGTTTAATTTATTCAAAAAAGAAGACAAAATACCTGTACACAATATAATTTATTTAACAGATAAAGAAAAAAATGAACAACTATTGGCATCTGTCGACTTAGATGAATTTCCTATTTACTTTTGTTATTTCGAAGATACCAAAAACGCATTTTCTAATCTATTTGATAATCACTCAATAAAATATGATTTAATTCAATTGCCTAAAATAGAAAATCAATCTATTTATCTGTTTGTTTTAGAAAAAGTTAAAAATACATCAAGTAATGCACTTGTTTATGTAGGAATAGAAAGATTTCCTTTGTTATCTACTGAAAATATATTCCATAAAACACTACAAGAACAAGGAATTAGAAGTATTTTGTATTATATATCTTTTGATGATGAATTAATTAAAATTTATACATCAGATAGATTAAAAAATATGCTACAAAATTTAGGTTTTAAGGAAGGCGAAAGTATCTCACATAATATGATAGATAACTCAGTAACTAGAGCACAAGAAAAAATAGCACAACAAGTAAACGCAAAACAATATTTTCCAGCTAAAAATATCTCAGATTGGTTACAAAAAAATGCTAGGAATTAACACAGACCATTGCCACTCATAAAAGATACTGATAAATCTAATACTCAGAGTTTTCTTTGAATAACTCTGAGTGGAAAGAATAACTCTGAGTGAAAAGAAAACTATTTCCATCAGTGTCACTCGTAGAGGACACTGATGAATCCTGAATACTTATACTGCAACATTTAGTCTGTATTTTTGTTTATACTTGTGTACAGTTAGGTATTTGTAAAATAATTTATAGAACTTTGTAAAAATTTCATTATATGACAAACGCAGTATTAAAATTTGATTTACCAAACAACGAACCAATTCTAGGATATGCTAAAGATAGTATAGAAAGAAGTGCTATTAGAGAAGAATTAAATAGAAGAAAAAAAGCAATTATAGATATTCCACAATTTATAAATGGAAAAGAAGTTAGAACAAATGATACTGTTGACTTATTTCCACCACACGAAATCAAACATAAAATAGGACATTATCATAAAGGAACAAACGAGCATATTCATTTAGCAATAGATGCAGCTTTAAATGCTAAAGAAGCATGGCAAAATTTACCATGGCAAAATCGTTTGGCTATATTTCAAAAAGCTGCTGATTTAGTAAGTGGAAAATATCGTGCAGCTATCAATGCATCAACGATGTTAGCACAAAGCAAAAATTTGTTTCAAGCAGAAATAGATGCAGCTTGCGAATTAGCAGATTTCCTACGATTTAATGTCTATTATGCATCACAAATTTATCAAGAGCAACCAAAAAATGATACCAATATTAGAAATTCTGTAGAATACAGAGCATTAGAAGGTTTTGTTTTTGCTGCTACACCATTTAATTTTACAGCAATTGCAGCCAATTTGTTTGCAGCTCCAGCACTTATGGGAAATGTGGTTGTTTGGAAACCATCACCACATCAAATTTATTCTGCATGGACGATTATGGAAATTTTTAGAGAAGCAGGTTTGCCAAATGGAGTAGTTAATATGATTTTTACAGATGCTATTGAAACATCTAAAATAGTTTACGAACATAAAGATTTTGCTGCTTTACATTTTACTGGCTCAACTTTTGTGTTTCAAGAAGCTTGGAAGCAAATAGGTTTGAATATAGATAAATACAAAAGTTATCCAAGAATAGTAGGAGAGACTGGTGGTAAAGATTTTATTTTTGTACACAACTCTGCTGATGTAAAAGTAGCAGCTACAGCAATTTTAAGAGGAGCTTTCGAGTATCAAGGTCAAAAATGTTCGGCGTGTTCTCGTGCGTATATTCCAAAATCTATTTGGGAGAATTTGTGGGAAGTCATGTACAACGATTTAAAATCTTTTAAACAAGGTAGTGTCGAAGATTTTTCTACCATTATGAATGCAGTAATTTCAGCCGATTCATTTAATAGAATTACAGGATATATTGAAGATGCCAAAGCCAACGATGATAATATTTTTATGTTTGGTGGAAATTATGACAACTCAGAAGGATATTTTATAGAACCAACCGTTATTCTCACTAAAAATCCAAAGTCGAGAACAATGGAAGAAGAGATTTTTGGACCAGTACTCACAATTTATTTATATGATGATGAATTACTTGACGAAACCTTGCAACTGCTAGACGAAACTTCTCCGTATGCATTAACAGGAGCAATCATTGCTCAAGATGTTTATGCCATTGATTATTTAAAAGACAAACTGACCAATAACGCAGGAAACTTTTACATCAACGATAAATGTACTGGAGCAGTAGTAGGACAACAACCATTTGGTGGAGCAAGAAAATCTGGTACTAATGATAAAGCAGGAAGCAAATTTCATTTGTTGAGATTTGTATCACCAAGAACTGTAAAAGAAAATTTCCATCCACCAACCAATTACAAATATCCATACATGAAAGCGTAGTGGAGGATTAAGAACATTAAATTCCTTTCTAATACATAGAATTCAAAGTAGAGTACTATCTGAATAACTATAGTTATACCAAGAGTTTCACGCATGGTTACTCCAATTGAAGTATGACATACTTCTAGTTCTAAATAAGAAGTGCGTAGTACTTCAACTTTATTAGCACTAGCTTTTAACCCAAATTACGCATTAGAAATTTATTCCGAAAAAATTCTACTTTATATTTACTTCAGTACTCATTTTTTTATACTCAATGTAGCTAAAACTACATTTCCGTGAAAAAAATTCCGTGCTTTGTAAATATTTTGTATAATTTTCTCTCATGACAAAGTCTAATGCGTAATTTGGGTTTAAGTAGTAAAGCATGGCGTAGCTACGCAACCTTTTTAAAAACGAAATGAACCTATTTTTCCTAGTGCGTAATTTAGAATTAAAATATATCACAACTCTATTCAAAGAACAATTATGAAAGAAGTCTATTCTTACATTTTTTTGTATTTTTATCCTTAGATGAACTTACCAATTAAGTACTGTTTTAATTGTGGAGCTACAATGTCTTTTCAAGCAGTTGTAGGCGATACACACAAACGATTTGTATGTAATAGTTGTCACAATATACATTATACTAATCCCAATGTAGTAGTAGGAGCATTGGTGCATTATCAAAATAAAGTATTGTTATGTAAAAGAGCAATTGAGCCAAGAAAAGGTTTTTGGAATTTACCAGCAGGATATTTAGAAGATAATGAAAAAGTAGAAGACGGAGCAACACGAGAAGTATGGGAAGAAGCTGGAGCTAATATTAAAATTATACAACCATATGTAATTTATAATTTGCCACAAGCCAATCAAGTGTATATACATTTTTTAGCAGAACTTACAGATGGCATTATTAGAAACGGAGAGGAAAGTTTAGCTTCTGCACTATTTGATGAAGCAGAGATACCATGGAAAGAAATGGCTTTTACATCATCAACATATACTTTAAATAGATTTTTTGAAGATAGAAAAACGGGCAATTTCAAAACGCATTTGGCAACTTTTCCAGATAAATAAACATATTACATTTGGCATTAGTTAACTTAATAAGTGCGTAGCACTTCAACCTTATTAGAAATGATAGAAAGTTTATAAAATACAGCGTAGCTGTATCACCTTTAATATCTGTTTAAATCTAAATTAATGATAAACAGTATTTTACAATAACTTTTAAACCGAACTCAGGTTTTTAGTTTTATTGAATAGCTAGCACCTATCCATTTACCATTAAAGCAGATTGGTCTTTGGCTTCGAGTTGTGTTTCTCCCATTAGGTAAATATCTACGGCTCTAGCACATTCTCTTCCATGACTAATGGCTCTTACTACTAAACTCTGTCCAGTGTACATGTCGCCAGTAGCAAATACATTGCTAATATTGGTTTGGTAATTATTGGTATTTACATTTTTTCTAGCATCTAATTCAACACCTAATTGCTCTAACATACCTTCGTACTGTGGATGCACAAATCCCATTGCTAATAAAGCTAATTCGCAAGGCACTTCTTTTTCAGTTCCTGCAACTGGCTCAAAAATTTGTCTACCATCGGCTTGTTTTTTCCACTCAATTTCTACCATTTTAATAGCTCTTAGGTTGCCATTGTCATCACCTAGAAATTCCATACTGTTCATACTCCATTTTCTATCGCAACCTTCTTCATGAGAAGATGAAGTTCTCAACATCACAGGATATTCTGGCCAAGGTGTTGCTTCACTTCTTTCAACTGGTGGTTTTGGCATCAATTCTATTTGTAAGATAGATTTAGCTCCATGTCTGTTTGAAGTACCAACACAGTCAGAACCTGTATCACCTCCACCAATTACTACTACATTTTTATCAGTTGCCCAAATATCGCCATTTTCATAAGTCATGCCTCTGTGGTCGACTTTGGTTTCAATATTGGCTACTCTTTTATTTTGTTGCGATAAAAATTCCATCGCAGGATAAATACCTTTAAAGTTTCTACCTGGAATAGGTAAATCTCTAGGAACAGTACTGCCACCAGCTAAAACAATAGCATCAAATTCGCTTTGTAAATCGGCAACTGGAACATTAACACCAACATTAGCATTGGTTTTAAAAGTAACACCTTCTTGTTCCATTAAATCTACTCTTCTTTGAACTATATTTTTACCTAATTTAAAATCTGGAATACCATATCGTAGTAAGCCACCAATTTTATCAGCTCTTTCAAAAACAGTTACACTATGACCAGCTTTATTTAATTGCTCAGCTACTGCTAAACCAGCTGGTCCAGAACCAACTACAGCTACTTTCTTTCCAGTACGATAATCAATCTTTCTTGGTTGAATTAGGTTTAACTCAAACCCTTTTTCTATAATTGTTTTTTCAATATGCTCAATAGCTACTGGTGGTTGATTGATGCCTAACACACAAGAGGATTCGCATGGTGCTGGACAAATTCTTCCTGTAAACTCTGGAAAATTATTAGTAGATAATAAAATATCTAAAGCTAATTGCCAATCTTTTTGATAGACTGCATCGTTGAACTCTGGTATAATATTGCCTAATGGACAACCTGAATGACAGAAAGGAACGCCACAATCCATACATCTTGCTGCTTGTTGATTGGTTTTTTCATCAGCAAATGGTTCATAGAATTCCTTATAATCTTTTATTCTATCTTGAACAGCTTTATACTTAGGTAATTCTCTTGTAAATTCTTTAAATCCTGTAGGTTTTCCCATAAAATAATTGATTTATATGTTAACAGTTTGATTAGCAATATTTTTTCTTTCTTGTAACACGCGTTTATAATCGGTTGGCATTACTTTAACAAACAATTGAGATTTTACTTCCCAATTATTAATGATACTCTTAGCAACAGCACTATCAGTATATTTTAAATGATTACTGATTAAGCCATGCAATGTATTTAAGTCTTCTTGGTCTAACTCTTCTAACTCTACCATTTCTTTATTTACATTTTTCGCAAAGTTATTGTCAAAATCAAATACATAAGCAATACCTCCACTCATACCAGCAGCAAAGTTTCTACCAGTAGCACCTAATATTACAGCAATACCACCAGTCATATACTCGCAACCATGGTCTCCAATGCCTTCCACTACAGTTTTAACACCAGAGTTTCTAACACAGAATCTTTCACCAGCCATACCATTAATATATGCTTCGCCACTTGTAGCACCATAAAATGCCACATTACCAATAATAATATTGTTTGATGGATTGAATGTTGCTAATTTAGAAGGACGAATGACTAGTTTTCCACCAGATAATCCTTTACCAAAGTAGTCGTTTGCTTCGCCATGAATTTTAAAGGAAACACCTGGAGCTAAAAAAGCACCAAAACTTTGTCCAGCAGAACCAGTAAAGTTGACTTGAATAGTATCTTCTGATAAGCCATCGCCTTTATATTTTGATGAAATATAGTAGGATAACATTGCACCAACAGTTCTGTCAGTATTGACTATGTTAGTATTAATTTCAACTTTCTCTTGATTTTCTAAAGCAGGTTTAGCTTCTTCTATTAAAGTTAAATCCATTACACCTTCATTCTTAGGATGAACTTGTGCCATTTGCTTGTACAAACCAACATCAGTACCAACATTTTCTTTAAATAAAATTGGATTCAAATCTAGGTATTTGTATTTCCAATGGTCAATATTGTCTCTTTTCTTTAATAACTGCGTTTGTCCAACCATTTCATCAATCGTTTTAAAACCTAATTCAGCCATAATTTCTCTTAGCTCTTGAGCCAAGAATGTAAAGAAGTTAACGACATATTGTGGATCGCTTTCAAATCTTGCTCTTAGCTCTTTATCTTGCGTAGCAATACCAACAGGACAAGTATTTAGATGACATTTACGCATCATAATACAACCCATTACTACTAAACCAGCCGTAGCAATTCCCCATTCTTCTGCACCTAAAAGCGTAGCAATAGCAATATCTTTACCTGTTCTAAGTTGTCCGTCTGTTTGTAGCACTACTCTACTTCTTAAATTATTTTTTACTAGTGTTTGATGTGCTTCAGCCAAACCTAATTCCCAAGGTAAACCAGCATGTTTAATAGAAGAAATTGGCGATGCACCAGTTCCACCATCGTAACCAGAAACTAAAATAACATCTGATTTTGCTTTAGCCACACCAGCAGCAATGGTTCCTACACCAGCTTCTGCTACTAGTTTTACATTTATTCTTGCATCTGGATTAGCATTTTTTAAATCATAGATTAATTGAGCTAAATCTTCAATAGAATAAATATCGTGATGTGGTGGTGGTGAAATTAAACCTACACCAGGTGTTGAGTGTCTTACTCTACCAATCCATTCATCTACTTTATGACCAGGCAACTGACCACCTTCTCCAGGTTTAGCACCTTGTGCCATTTTAATTTGCAATTCTTCTGCATTAGCTAAATAGTAAGAAGTAACGCCAAATCTACCAGAAGCAACTTGTTTAATAGCAGAGCGTTCCCAATCACCATTTTCTTTTTTCTCAAATCTTATTTCATCTTCGCCACCTTCTCCAGAATTAGATTTTCCACCAATTCTATTCATAGCAATTGCTAAGGTTGTGTGTGCTTCATAAGAAATAGATCCAAAAGACATTGCTCCAGTAGCAAATCTTGTTAAAATATTTTCAACTGGTTCTACTTCATTAATATCAATAGGTTTCGCATTGCTCATATCAAACTCTAATAAGCTTCTTAGTGTAATTGCTTTTTCTGTTTGATTGTTGATTGCAGCAGAATATTGTTTGAATAATTGATAGTCGTTTTTCTTAGTAGAATGTTGTAGTAAATGAATACTATTTGGATTAAACATATGTGTTTCTCCTCTTCGTTTCCATTGATACACACCACCTACTTCTAAGTGAGCATATTGATTTTCTACATCAGGATATGCTAAAGCATGTTTTTTAAGTGTTTCTTTTGCAATTTCATCAAAACCAATTCCGCCTAAACGAGAAACAGTATTAGTAAAACATTTATTGACAACAGCTTCACTTAAACCTACAATCTCAAAGATTTGAGCACCATGATAAGATTGATAAGTAGAAATTCCCATTTTAGAGAAAATCTTTAATAAACCATTACTAGCAGCTTTGATATAGTTATCTACTAAGTAATCGTCAGTTTTTTCTAAATGATTTAGTTTAGTCTTATTTAAATCGTAGATGCTTTGATAAGCTAAATATGGATTGATAGCAGAAGCACCAAAACCAATATGTGTAGCAAAGTGATGTACTTCTCTAATGTCGCCACTTTCTACAACCAAAGAACAATCGATTCTTGTTTTAGAACGAATAAGATGATGATGAACAGCACCAACGGCTAATAAAGAAGGAATTGGAGCATTGTCTTTATCTACACCTTTATCAGATAATATAATAATATTATTACCATCTGCAACTGCATCTTCAGCTTCTGCACATATTCTGTTAATCGCTCTTTCTAAAGCACCAGCTTTTCCATTAGTAGGAAAATGTGTTTTAATGGTATAAATCTTAAAATCTGGATGGTTGATATATCTCAGCTTAGCAATATCTGCATTGGTTAATATAGGTTGTCTTATATGTATTTGCTTTGCATGATTTTCTGAAGTAGTTAAAATACTACTAGCACCACCTAAAGTTGTAAAAGTACTCATTACCATTCTTTCACGAATTGGATCGATTGGTGGATTGGTAACTTGTGCAAATAACTGTTTAAAGTAGTTTGATAAGTTTTGAGATTGATCGGACAAAACAGCTAAAGGCGTATCTGTTCCCATAGAGCCAATAGGTTCTTTTCCAGTAGTTGTCATTGGTTCTACAATAACTTTTAAATCTTCGGAAGTATAACCAAATGCCAATTGCTGAGTTAGTAAATCTTCTTTGTTAAGTATAATTTCTTTTTTGGTAGATTTTGGTAAATCTTTAAAAGTAATTTTGTGCTTGTTTAACCACTCTCTATATGGATAAGCAGTACAAATTTTCTTTTTTAGTTCCGTATCTGAAATAATTCTACCTTGTTCCATGTCTATAATAAACATTTTACCAGGTTGTAATCTTCCTTTTTTAACTACTTTATCTTCTTGAGTTGGTACAGCACCAGCTTCTGACGACATGACTACAATATCATCATTGTATACAACATAACGAGAAGGTCTTAAACCATTTCTATCTAGTGTAGCACCAACAATTTTTCCATCGGTAAAACAAATAGAAGCAGGACCATCCCAAGGTTCCATCATACAGTCGTGATATTCATAAAATGCTTTTTTCCAGTCTTCCATTTGTTCATTATCCTGCCATGCTTCTGGAATTAACATCATTAATACATGAGGTAAAGAACGACCAGATAAGTACAATAACTCTACTATATTATCTAAGTTAGCTGAATCTGATTGGTCTGCATCACAAATAGGAAACAAAATTTCTAGCTCATCTTTAGTAAACACTTCACAATCTAATAAGTGTTCTCTAGTACGCATCCAGTTTAAGTTACCTCTAAGTGTATTTATTTCACCATTATGAGCAAGAAATCTGAATGGTTGAGCCAATTTCCATTTAGGAAATGTATTAGTAGAAAATCTTGAATGTACCAAAGCAAGTGCCGATGTAAGTGCTTGATTGTTTAACTCAGGATAGTATTGTCTAACTTGAAAAGTAGTCAACTGTCCTTTGTAAATAATTGTTCTGCAAGACAAAGAACTGTAGTAAAAACTATCTTTTTCACCTAATAGCTCATGAATTTTATGTGTAGTATAAGCTCTAAAGATGTACAACTTTCTTTCGAGAGCAATATCTTCTTCTATTTCAAAATTTGGTTGTAAGAATATTTGTTGTACAAAAGGTTCGACAGCTAAAGCACTTGGTCCAATAGGCTGATTGTTTACAGACAGTGTTCTAAATCCTAGAATAGTAAACCGAAACTTAGTTGCAGCATGTTTAATTATTTTTAAGCACGCTTCTCTTTTTTCTAAATCTTTCGGAAAAAATACTAAGCCAGTACCATACTCTCCTTTATTAGGAAGTGTAAAACCTAAACCATCTGCTTCTTGTTTATAGAAGTTATGAGGAATTTGAATTAAGATACCAGCACCATCACCTGTATTTTCTTCACATCCACAAGCACCTCTATGTTCCATATTTTCTAGCATTACTAAAGCATCCTCTATAATTTGATGCGAAGCAACTCCTTTCATGTGTGCTACAAAACCAATACCACAAGCATCTTTCTCAAATGAAGGGCGATATAATCCACCACTATTTAAATTGTTATTAGTCATCTATCTCTATATTTTAATTTGAAAAGAAAAATAGCGAACTACTATATTAAGCATATTTCTCATTTGTTTAGAAAATACAGCGTTTAAGAAATTTTTATCAATACATAAAGAGAGTTAACATCTTATTGATATAAAGCATTATTTCGTTAAAAAACAAACACATTAAAATTTTAAATAATGTGAATTATTTTTAGAGGTAATTGCAATTTTTAAATGATTAACTAATAATTTCTTAATAATATTTCTTGTATTTCTCTAAATAATAGATTTATACTTGCAAATAATTAAATTATTTAACTCTAAAATTGAATTTTATGAAGACTATTAGACTGATTTTATGTATGTTGCTTTTTGGTAATGTGTTACTGAATGCAAAAGAAGTACCAGCAAGCGAAACTGACACTGTAGAAGTGGAATTAACAAAAATTGAAGCATTTAAAGAAAAGATTCCTTTTGAAATTTCTGGTTCTGCTGATGTTTATGTACAAACAAATTTTGTTGGAAAACAAACCAATGATGTATTAAACAGAGCTTTTTATGGTAAAGCCAATTCATTTGAATTAGGTATGATTAACTTGATGATGTCAAAACAAGTAGGCAAAGTTGGGTTTATGGCAGATTTGGGTTTTGGTCCTAGAGCAGAAGCTGCTAACAATACTTTGTATGCTAACACTATTTTGGCTATTAAACAGTTGTATGTTACTTATTCACCAGCAGATTGGGTAGAATTTACTTTAGGTAACTTTAGTACTTTCTTTGGTTATGAATTGATTGAGCCACAAAACAATTTTAACTACTCAACCTCATTAGCATTCCAAAATGGTCCTTTTTATCACACTGGTTTAAAAGCAAACTTTACTAAAGACAAATTAAACTTTATGGTAGGTTTCTTTAATGATACCGATACTAAATCTGATGATGATAGAAATAAATATGTAGGAGCTCAAGTTGGTTATAGTGGCGATAAAGGTGGTGTTTATTTAAACTTTATAGGAGGAAATGAAGGCATTAGCTATATGATTAATGATTCTACTGAAGTGTCTGCTTATAAAAACTACAAACATTCTTACGATTTAACTAGTAGTGTAGCTTTAGGTAAAGAAGAAAAAGGATTATTTGGTGTAAATGTAGCTTATCATCAATATAGATTTAAAGCAACTAAAGATAGTGATCCTAGTAGATCTAAATATTTTACTACTTACTTATATGGTAGTGCTGATATTTCTGACAAATTAAGTATTGGCGGAAGAGTAGGTTATTTTTATAATCCAGATTTAGTAGCTCCATATGTAGCTGGTCCTGCTAAAAACTTTGCAGATGTTACACTAACAGCTCATGTTAATGTAGTAGGTGGTTTAACATTCATCCCAGAATATAGATTAGATTTTGCTACAGAAAAAGTTTTCTTAAATAGAAAAGGTAATGGCTCTAAAATGCAAAATGTAATAGGTTTTGCTGCAGTATATGCATTTTAAAAAAGAAAAGCTTGAAAGCTCTCATAGGTATTTTTATTTTCAAAGAAAGAGCGTCTAAATTTTTAGACGCTCTTTCTTGTTATTACAATTTATCAATTATCTTTGCAAAGCAATTGCCCATGTGGAGAAATTGGTAGACTCGCCATCTTGAGGGGGTGGTGCTGCAAGGCGTGCTGGTTCGAATCCAGTCGTGGGCACATTTGTTTTATATTTTATCAAGATTTTTCTTGTAAATTTTTTGTTTGTAGCATTAAATTTTTATCAATTGATTTTTATAAAACAAAAATGATTTTTATCATTTTTTTTCTAGTTAACTATTCTTTACATTTGTAGTTGGATAAAAAGGTCTTAAATGAGCGTAATAATAGTTTTACTAATTATAAGTGTGATAGCCGCTTTGGGCTTCTTGTTTGCTTTCTTATGGTCGGTAAACAAAGGTCAGTATGATGATGTAGAATCACCAGCTTATAGAATTTTATTTGATGATATTGAAAAAAAAGATTAAATAATAGTTACATATGAATATAGAAAAATTTAGTTACAACGATACATTGGCAAGAAACTTTGCCTTTGCTACGCTTTTTTGGGGAATTGTTGGAATGTTGGTTGGAGTAATTATTGCTTTTCAATTAGCATTTCCTGCTTTAAATTTAAACTTAGCACCAACTTCTTTTGGTAGATTAAGACCATTACATACTAATGCAGTAATTTTTGCATTTGTAGGAAATGGTATTTTTACAGCAGTCTATTATGCAGTACCAAGATTACTAAAAGCACCAATGTTTAGTGAAAAATTAGGAAAATTTCATTTTTGGGGCTGGCAGTCAATTATAGTATTAGCAGCAATTACATTATTACTAGGTATTACTACATCTAAAGAGTATGCTGAGCTAGAGTGGCCAATAGATATTATGATTGCTGTTGTTTGGGTGGCTTTTGGTATCAATTTAATAGGAACTATCTTAAAAAGAAGAGAAAGACACTTATATGTAGCTATTTGGTTTTTCTTAGCTTCTTGGGTTACGGTAGCTTTACTACATATTGTTAACTCATTCGAGTTGCCAGTTTCACTTACTAAAAGTTATTCATTGTATGCAGGTGTTCAAGATGCATTGGTACAATGGTGGTATGGTCACAATGCAGTAGCATTTTTCTTAACTACACCATATTTAGGATTAATGTATTATTTCGTTCCAAAAGCAGCTAATCGTCCTGTATATTCTTATCGATTAAGTATAGTACACTTTTGGTCTTTAATCTTTATTTATATGTGGGCAGGACCACACCACTTATTATATACAGCACTACCAGAATGGGCTCAGTCATTAGGAACTGCTTTTTCTATAATGCTAATATTACCAAGTTGGGGAGGTATGTTAAATGGTTTATTTACACTAAGAGGTGCTTGGGATAAAGTTCGTACCGATCCAATTTTAAAATTCTTTGTAGTAGGTATTACTTGTTATGGTATGGCAACTTTCGAAGGACCAATGCTATCACTTAAAAATGTAAATGCTATATCTCACTATACAGATTGGACAATTGCCCATGTGCATGTTGGTGCTTTGGGTTGGAATGGTTTCTTAACTTTTGGTATGTTGTATTGGTTAGTACCTCGTTTGTACAAAACAAAATTACATTCTGTAAAGTTAGCAAGTGTACACTTTTGGATAGGTACTTTAGGAATTATTTTATATGCCATTCCAATGTATTGGTCTGCATTTAGAACATATTTCATGTGGCAAACATTTACACCAGAAGGTCAGTTACAATATCAGTTTATGGATGTTGTAATGTCGGTTAAACCATTTTATATATTAAGAGCTTTAGGTGGAACCATATATTTAACAGGTGCTGTTTTAATGGGATATAATTTAATTAAAACAGTAAAAAGTGGTTCATTCCAAGCTACTGTTGATGCAGAAGCAGCTCCATTAGAGAAAAAATATGCACCAACTGGTAAAACATTTTGGCATAGCTTTATCGAAAGAAAACCTTTGTTGTTATTAGCAGCAAGTTTTGTGGTAGTAGCTATTGGTGGTATAGTAGAAATTATTCCTACATTCTTAATTAAAAGTAATATTCCAACTATTGCTAGTGTAAAACCATATACACCATTAGAATTACAAGGACGAGATATTTATATAAGAGAAGGGTGTAATAACTGCCATTCACAAATGATTAGACCACTAAGACACGAAGTTGTACGATACGGAGAGTATTCTAAGGCAGGCGAGTTCGTTTATGATCATCCATTTTTATGGGGAAGTAAAAGAACTGGACCAGATTTAGCTAGAGAAGGTAAAGGAAATAAACAAGCAAAATCTAATGATTGGCACTTTAGACATATGTTAGAACCAAGTGTTATGTCAGAAGGTAGTGTAATGCCAGCTTATCCGTGGTTATTTAAACGAGATTTAGACATCAGCAATACCAATTCTAAAATATATGCAATGCGTAAATTAGGTGTGCCATATCCACAAGGTTACGAAGCACAAGCCAATGCAGATTTAGAAAAACAAGCTAAAGAGATTGTTGCCGATTTAAAAACTACAGATATAGAAATTAGTGAGAAAAAAGAAATTATTGCACTAATTGCATATTTACAAAGATTAGGTTCTGATATTAATAATAAAAATTAGTATATGAAATTCATAAATTATTTAGAGTCAATTACAGGTGTAGGAGTTTATCCACTACTATCATTAATTATATTTTTTACAGTGTTTGTTGTAATGTTAGTAATTGTATTTAAAGCAGATAGTGGCTTTATAAGATATATGGGAAATATTCCTTTAGATGATGATACTATTGTTAATTCAAATAATAACCAATAATATGAAATATTTTATAAATAAATTCAAAGCTACTTTTGCATTTTTATCTTTGGTTTTGCTAAGTACAAGTAGTGTATTCGCACAAGCTACAGAAACAACAAGTACAGATACAACAGGAACTGGTTTTAATATTCCACTCAATTATGTGTTATTGGCAGTTGCATTAGTACTTGCCTTTCTCATTTTAATACTAGTAAACACAACTAAAAATGCAATCGATTTATTTAAAAGCAATAATCCAGATAGTATGAATAAAAAAATACTATCGTTTTTAGCTGTTGCAATGTTAAGCATACCTTTATTACAAGCACAAGATGCTGCTACTTCAACAGCACAAACTTTAGATTTAAGCAAAGCATTTACTTTTATACTTATTTTATTAATTTTGATAGAAGTGGGATTTATTCTTTATTTAGTTAAGAGTATTGAGTTTTTATCTGGAATAAAAGCAGTTAAAGAAAGTAGTAAAGAACAATCACTTTGGGAAAAAATTAATAGTTTCCAAGATTTAAGTGAAGAAGATAATTTAGATGTAGGACACGAATATGATGGCATTAGAGAATTAGATAACATTACACCACCTTGGTTTGCCTTTGGTTTTGTTGCGTCTATGATTATTGGAGTAATTTATATTTATCAATTTAATGTATCTCATAGAATTCCATCTCAATATGTAGAATTAGAAAACGCTGAACTAAAAGCTAAAACAGAGCAAGACGCTTTTATGGCAAACTCTACTTCTGCTGTTGATGAAAAGAATGTAAAAATGTTAGATGATGCAGGAATTGCAAAAGGTGCAGCAATCTTTAAAACCAATTGTCAAATATGTCATGGTGCAAACGGAGAAGGTATTTCTGGACCAAATTTAACAGACGACTACTGGCTACATGGTGGAAGCTTGAATGATATTTTTCATACCATTAAATATGGTGTGCTAGAAAAAGGGATGACTCCTTGGGAAAGTATGCTATCACCAGCAGAAATTAATGAAGTAGCAAGTTATGTGAAATCATTAAAAGGTACTAATCCTGCAAATGCTAAAGAGAAACAAGGTGAGTTGTATCAAGAAGCAGGCGATGCTAGTGCAAGTACAGCTACTACAGATTCTACAACAGTAGAAGGTTAATTGTATTAAAATGGATATTGATGATCTTTTAGAAGGAGAAACTTATAGAGACAGAGTTAGTACTGTTGCCGAAGATGGTAGTAGAAATTGGGTTTATGCTAAGAAACCAGAAGGTAAATTTTACTTTTACAGAAAATTAGTTGTAGCAGTTTATTGGTTATTGTTCTTAGGAATTCCGTTTATCAAAATCAATGGAAAACCTTTTATGCAAATCAATATTCCAGAAGGTAAATTCTATTTGTTCTCTAAGATATTTTGGCCACAAGATTTTTTCATTTTTGCAGTAGCCATGATAATTTTTATTTTATTCATTGCACTATTTACTGTAGTTTACGGAAGAATTTTTTGTGGTTGGGTTTGTCCTCAAACAATTTTCTTAGAATTTTTATATCGACCAATAGAATGGTTGATTGAAGGAACACCTGCTAAACAAAGAAGACTAAATAAAGGAGCGTGGACAAGTAATAAAGCGTTTAAAAAAATATCAAAACATATTATATATTTTGTATTAGCATTTATAATTATCAATGTATTTTTAAGTTATTTTATTGGATACGAAGCAGTGTTTCAGTTCTTAGCTCATCCTTTTCAACAAGTAGGTTTATTAATTGGAGTGCTTGCTTTTTCATTCATGTTTTATGGTGTTTTTGCTCATGTAAGAGAAATTGTGTGTACTACCATTTGTCCGTATGGTAGATTGCAAGGCACACTTTTCGATGAAGATACTATGCAAATTGCCTACGATTATAATAGAGGAGAACCAAGAGCTAAATTCAAAAAAAATAAGGAAAGAACCGAAGGCGATTGTATAGACTGTCATCAATGTGTAGATGTTTGTCCTACAGGAATTGATATTAGAAATGGCTTGCAAATGGAATGTGTTGGTTGTACTGCATGTATTGATGCTTGCGATTTTATGATGAAACATGTTAACTTACCAACAGGACTTATTCGCTACGCTTCTGAAAGAGAAATTAAAACAGGTACTAAAATTAAATTTACTACCAAAGCCAAAGCATATACAGGTTTATTGGTGATTTTAGTAGCAGTATTAGCAGCTTTAATCATTACAAGAAAAGACATTAATGTACAAATAGTCAGAGCATCTGGTCAAAGTTATACTAAATTAGATAATGGAGAAAGATATTCTAATATGTATAATTTAAAAGCCATCAACAAGATAGCAGAAACCGTAAAAGTAGATGTGAAATTAGTAGGCATCGATGGAAAAATTGATGTTGTAGGCAACGAACATATTGCACTAAAACCAGAGTCTATTACCAATAATCCAATCATAATAACTATAGATGATAAATATATAAAATCCTATAAAACAAAAATAGAATTAGATATTTACAACAATGGAAAGATTATTCAGCGAATAAATACTAACTTTATCGGACCATTTAAATAGTATGAAACTCAATTGGGCATATGTTACAGCATTTATAGTACTCTTTTTTATAAGCGGTGTCATCTTTATGGTAGTTAAAAGTTTTAGCTACAAAGTAGAATTAAAAGACGACAATTACTACGAAAAAGAAATCAACTATCAGCAAGTAATAGATGGAAAACAGAACTATAAAAATTTAAATCAAGCAATTAGAGTAAAAGACTCATTACAATTTATTGTGATAGACTTTCCTACAAAAAGTATCAATGCAAATACAAAAGGAGAGTTACGGTTTGTTAAAAACGACGACCAATCTAAAGATGTAACTTTTGGATTTAATACACTAAACACCAACTACTATACATTAGCTAAAGATAAATTTGTAAAAGGTTTTTATGATGTAGAGATTTCTTGGAATACCAACGATACTGCATACTTTACCAACTATAGTTTATTTGTTCAGAAATGATAACAGCAATAAGTTCTGGTTTTTTAATAGGTTTACTAGGTAGCTTTCATTGTGTAGGCATGTGCGGACCATTAGCTTTAGCATTGCCAATTAATACCACCAATAAAATCAAAAGACTATTTGCTACATCATTATATAATTTAGGAAGATTAACAGCTTACGCAAGTATTGGCTTGTTATTCGGATTAATAGGTCAGCAACTATTCTTAGGTGCATTACAACAAAAAATTTCTATTGCAATTGGTATAGCTATCTTATTATTTGTAGTAATAGAATATATTTTTAAAGGATTTAATAAAATACCATTACTCAACACATTTTATCAATCAATTAAAAACAAACTAAGTGCTATTTATAGTAAAAAAGATGCTTCATTATTTAATATATATATAATAGGATTATTAAATGGTTATTTGCCTTGTGGTTTAGTTTATGCAGGCGTAGCAGCAGCTTTAGCAACAGGAAGTGTTATAAATGGTACATTATTAATGGTAGCATTTGGCTTAGGTACATTTCCAATAATGACTACCTTAATTTTTTCTAAGCAATGGCTTACACTTAAAGTAAGAAATATCATGCGAAAAGCAACTCCAATAGTATTAAGTATAATGGCAATACTATTAATTTTACGAGGCATGAATTTAGGTATTCCATACATCTCACCACAACTAGAACACACACAACAAGGCACACACTCCTCTTGTTGTCATGAAGAATAGTATTATTTTGACCAGAATTTATTTTAGCATTTTATAAATAAATGCAATACAAAAGTTGATGTTAATTAAATTAGAAGTAGTATATTTTCGAAATAAATTTCTAATGCGTAACTTGGGTTTAAGTGCAGTCAATTAAATCAACACTAATGATACTATTAAAAGGCAATTTTTCTAAATTGTTTTCGGTGTTGCTTATAGCACAAATCATTAATTTTTGTTTTGCATTAATATTACCACACTATTTTTCACCAACAGAATTTGCAACATTTGGTGTGTATATGTCATTATTGCTTATTGCAACAGAAACCATAAATTTAAAATTAGATGTAGCAGTACAATTACCAAAAAATGATGTAGAAGCTAAACAAATATACTTACACGCAATAGCTATTGCATTTTTATTTAGTTTAATTTGGTTATTAGTCTCAGTTATATTATCAATAGTGTATAATAAAATATATGTTACACTATTTATTGTAGTGTTAGCATATGGAATTTATCAGCCATTATTTTATTGGCTCAACAGAATAAAAAATTATCAATTTATCAATATAATTCGACTCATTCTAGCAATTGTAGCTCCAATCGCTGCACTAATCTTAAAGTATTATTTTGATTTTCAAAACGCATTAATTATTGGTTTTATAATAGCACAACTATTAGTAAGTATAATACTTATATTAAAATTTAAGCTACTTAAAATCAACCAATACAATTTTAAAACACTACAGCAAACACTACAAGCATACAAAATATTTCCAATGTATAGTGTACCATCATCGTTTATTAATACATTGTCAAAAAATATAATTATTCCATTAATACAATTTTTATTTGGAAGTGTATTAGCAGGTTCATACACTATGGCAACAAGAGTTTTACAAGCACCAGTAAATATGTACAATACAGCAATGGGACAAATTTATTATAGTGAAGCAGCTCATAAAGATACCAACGAATTAAAGACATACACCAAAGAAGTAGCACTCATTGGTTTTGTTTTGGCATTAATTCCTACAATTATTTTATTGATATTTGGAAAAAGTATAGTTGTTTTTATATTTGGAGAACAATGGATAAATGCTGGAATAATTACACAATACTTAATTTTGTGGTACGCTTTGTCTATAGTAGTGCAACCAATAAGTTTTTTACTAGACATAAAAAAGAAATTAGCTGTTGAACTAAAATGGAATACTTCACTTTTGCTTTGTAGAGTACTCGCAATTGCTATTGGATATTATTTACAAGACTTCTATGTAGCTATTGTCTTGTTTGTAGTAGTAAGTATTCTATTCAATATTTATTTGCTAAACTATATTTTAAAACTGTCTGATGAGTAAGTTTAAAATAAATATAGAACTATATGATGTATTTTACTTTAAATATAAACTAATAAATAATTTTAGATTAATTACTAATAATTCAACGAATGAAGATTATTTATTTAATTCTCAGCCAAATAATTTAAATGATTGCCTACAAATTTGTACATCAATAAAAGATAGCTTTGCTTTTATTTATGATAACGATGAATTTTTATTTGCAGCTGTAGATAGACTAAGAAGTTTTCCAATACTTTATGCAATAGACAACAACAATATATTTATAGGAAACGATATTAGCAACGAATTTAAAAGCACGACTATTATAGATGAAGAGCAAGTGCAGATTTTTAAAACCATTTATACTACGAATAACGAACATACCTTACTTAAAAATCTAAAACAACTCAACTCAGGACAGTATTTATTTATTGATAAAATCAATCAAATGACAACTATAGATTATTATTTTAAACATATTAATAATAAACTATTATTTAATGAAGAAAAAGTATTGAATACTTATCATACACAAATAAAGGTGCTACAACAAAATTATAATAACTATACTTTTGTAGTGCCATTAAGTGCTGGCTACGATTCAAGAACTATTGTTGCATTATTGAAATTAAATAATATAGAAAATGTACTAACTTATACCTATGGTGTTAAAAATAGTTTTGAACATAAAATAGCACAAAAAGTAACTCAACAATTAAACTATAAGCACTTGTTTATTGAATACGATGAAGTAAGTTTGAATGAATTTCTTTCTACAAGATTTATAGAGTTTGCTACCCAAAATCATCATTACACAGGTTTGCCAAACGAGCAAGATTATTTTGCATTAGCTTATATGCAACAACACAATTTAATACCTAAAAATGCTTTGTTTTTACAAGGTACTTTCGCCGATTGCTTTGCTGCTAGTATGTATCAATCCGAATTTTATTTAGCTTACTATAAAGAATATATTAATAATAATTTATTAGATTATAGACAGTGGTACAGTATCAATAGAGCTGCAAAGTTTAGTACAAATGGTCTTCGGACTTTTGAATTCTTCAACTATCCATGGTTTATTTTATCTAATCATCACGATTTATTTCAAAACTGGTACAGTGTTCCTATAAAAGATGCCTATACAAGCTATGAGCAGTTTTTAATGCAACACTTTTTCAAACTACTGCAAATAGATTTTTATAAACCATCTCATCCTAAAAAAAACAAATTCAAAAAGATACTCAAATCTATTTTACCTAATAATATTGTTAAATATATACAAAATAACAATTATAAAAAACTGCAAAATGATCCAATAAATACACAGTACTTATCTAAGCAACTCAAAACATTAATTAAGAATAAAAAATTCCAAAAGCAAAATAATTTTAATACATTGTGGGCATATTACTTCATTCACAAAATATTTTTAAATGAAAAAGATACTAGCTTGTAGCATTATATTTTTTATCGCGATACTTTTTTTTATTTCTTGTAGAAGTGCAGAAACCAAAACCAAACAAAAAGCAATAGAAGATTTAGGTACACCTTTAATTACTATGAAAGACAAAGGCATTACACTAAAAGAACTGTATAGTCCAGAATCTTTTGCCGATGCAAGTTTGCAACTCATGAAATCATCTAATTTAGAAGAACTAGATAACAATAAAATTCATCTTAATTTTGATGTAAAAAATTATACACTTGGCGAGCAAACAGATAGAACAGGTATTGCAACTTGTGCCAATTCTGGTCAAGGTCAGCACATACACTGTATTGTAGATAATCAACCATATACAGCACATTATACCAATGATTTTAGTGTAGATACAAAAGATGGTCAGCATGTTGTATTGTGTTTTTTGTCTCGTTCTTATCACGAAAGTGTAAAAAATCCAAATGCATATATATTAACAAGTATTATAACTGGAAAAAGTAGATATACAGCAAAATATGCTAATCCACGATTAAATGACCCACATCTATTTTACAGCAGACCAAAAGGTACTTATGTTGGAGAAGAAGTAAACGATGTATTATTAGACTTTTTTATAGTTAATTGTAACTTATCTGAAAAAGGTTATAAAGTGAAAGCACAAATTAACGACGCTACATTTTTAATTACTAAATGGGTGCCATTTTTTATTGAAGGAATGAAAATGGGTGAAAATACCATTACACTTACTTTGCTAGATAAAGATAATAATGTAGTAGATAGCCAGTTCAATCCAGTAACAAGAACGGTTACATTAAAAGAAAAAGCAGATAATTAATATGTAATATATTAATGATATTACAACATTTTACTTTTGAAATGTATTGAAATCTTAATATTGATTTCAACTAATAACTTAGTGCTATAAATTTTAATTGCTACATTTATATTACAATTAATTTTTATGCAAGCGGATTTTACAAAACAAGGTGGAATGTTACCAGCAATTGTACAAGACAACGAAACTGGTAAAATATTAATGTTAGCTTATATGACAGAAGAATCTTTAAAGATTACACTAGAAACAAACAGAGCAACATTTTTTAGTAGAAGCAGAAATAGAATTTGGACAAAAGGTGAGGAGAGTGGCAACTTCTTAGAAGTAGTAAGCATTGAATTAGATTGCGATAAAGATACCTTTTTGATTAAAGCAAAACCAAGAGGACCAGTTTGTCATAAAGGAACAGATACTTGTTGGGCAGAAGACAATGTACAAGATTTTTCTTTTTTACATATTCTTGAAAAAGTTATTTTAGATAGAAAAGCTAATCCAAAAGAAGGTTCTTATACCAATAGTCTGTTAAATAAAGGCATAAATAAAATTGCTCAAAAAGTTGGAGAAGAAGCTATAGAAGTAGTCATAGAAGCTAAAGACGATAATAAAGATTTATTCTTGGGCGAATCAGCAGATTTATTATATCACTTTTTAGTTTTACTAGCAGCAAAAGGTTATTCGTTTAATGAAGTACTAGCCAAACTTAAAAGCAGGCATCAATAATAATTTGGATTTCGCTTAAATTTTAATGCTAAATCTCTAATGCCATTGCCAACTTCCTTCTCTAAGATATTTCTAATAATAAAACTGCTAAAAGGAATTACACCATCAAATTCAATGGTATAGTCTAGTCTACATTTTCTATCGCTTAATGCAATAAAATTCATTTTACCAATATGATTTTTAAGTATACTTGGTGAACTTATTTTATATTCTAAATACTTATCTTCTTGATATTGTGTAATAGTTTCAAAAAAAGGAAAAGGAAAAGTAGCTACAATTCTAGTAGAACCAACACCATTTATATTTTTAGGATCTGGACTATTAATTACGCGTCTTAAATACGCAGCAGGAAAAATTTCATTCCACCTATTATGATTGCTAATAAAAGCAAATACATTGTGAATAGGTGCATCAAAGTCTTGTAATATATGAATTTTTTCCATAGAATTTATTTTTGTGACCTCGGAAGGATTCGAACCCTCAACCCTCAGAGCCGAAATCTGATATTCTATCCAGTTGAACTACGAGGTCAATGATTAGCACAAATATAGTTTAAAATGTTTATCCAAAATAATTTTCATTTTTATTAACTTGCAGTTTATGAGTTCGAGAAAACCTTGCGATACACTGAATATACAAACAGAATTAATTATGCCAGGACATGCCAATCCAATTGGTAATTTAATGGGTGGCAATTTATTGTGTTGGATGGATGTGTGTTCTGGAATTAGTGCTATAAAACATAGTGGTGCTTATGCAGTAACAGCATCTCTAGATAATGTTTCGTTTAATTTGCCTATAAAAGTTGGCGATATTGTAATGCTAAAATCATTTGTAACTAGAGCATTTAATACTTCTATGGAAGTAATTTGTGAAGTATATATAAAAAATGTACAAACTGGAACAGAAACAAAATCGCATGAGGCATTTTTTACTTTTGTAGGATTAGATTTTGACCAAAAACCAGTGAAAGTAATGGCAATTGAACCAGAAACAGAACGAGAACAAGTGTTGTACGAAAATGCTTTGCACAGAAGAGAAATTAGATTAGTACAAGCAGGAAAATTAAAAGCATCAGATAGTGAATATTTTAAAAAAATATTGGAAAATGAAAGATAATACTATTCTATTATAGAAATTATTTTTCGTTTGTCGCCAACTATCCAAAGTACATCGTTGGCTTGTAATATAAAATTCGATTCTGGATTTAAAATTCTATTGCCATCTCTCGAGTTTGACACCTTTTCATAAAATATGACTGAGAACGCCTTATTTTATTGAGTTTTGTTTTTATTTTTTCAAATTTGTAGTGAGCCGATTTTTTTTTGGTTGCTTTTATAATTAGTTTATCCGCTCTATTTTTGCAGTATGTCATTTTTGCGGATAGAGAAAAAATCATCAGGCACGTATTTGCGTATCTTAGAAAGCTATCGAAATGATGAGGGCAAATCAAAGCACAAAATATTACACACACTTGGCAAAGTAGAAGATTATAAACCAGCCCAATTGCGAGCCATCGGTATCCAATTATTTGAGTTAGGTGGTGGCGAAGTAAAGGCATTGCTAACTGGCGATTTGTTAGAATTAGGCAGATACAATTATGGCTATCAATACCTCTACCAAAAAGTATTACAGCATTATGGTTTGCAAGATGTGTTTCGCAGAATAGCCTCAAAAAACAAACTACAATTTAATTTTTCGGATGCTGTTTTGTTGATGCTTTTAGAGCGATTACAAGATCCGTGTAGTAAACATCAAAATTATCTACATCAGTCGGAATATCTTAATTTGCCTACTGTTTCGCTACATCACTTGTATCGAACTTTAGATAAATTAGCCGACAATCAATCGCTCATTCAACAACAAATTTTCCAAACAGGCAGAGATTTATTTAATCAAAAATTGGATGTTGTATTTTATGATGTAACCACTTTGTATTTTGAAAGTGAAGTAGAACAACAAGGCAAACTTAGGCAAAAAGGATTTAGTAAAGATGGCAAAATAGGAAACACACAAATCTTGTTTTGTATGCTCATAGATACTGATAAAAATCCGATTGGTTATCAAATTTTTGAAGGCAATACCTACGAAGGACATACTTTTGAAAAAGCATTAATCGATTTAAAAAAACAATATCAAATAGAAAAAATAATTATGGTAGCAGATAGAGGTATGTTATCGAAACATAACATCGAAATTACCAAAAACAATGGCTACGAATTTATACTTGGCGAACGCATCAAAAGTTTACCTAAAACATTACAAACCGAGCTTACCGATTTAGCTTCTTTTACCAAACAATGGATATACCATGATACAACTGGCGAAGCCATTGTAATTACATATAAAACCGTAGAACACGATGGTAAAACAATCATCGTAACACACAGCCAAAAACGAGCAAAAAAAGACAAACAAGATAGAGAAGACAAAGAAGCTACAGCTAAAATACTATTAAAAAATACAGCTCTAATTACCAAAAAAGCAAGTAGGTTTTATATACAACAAAACCCAAAAGGCAGCTATGAACTGAATGAACAAAAACTAATAAACGATGCAAAGTACGATGGCATTTTGGCTATTAGCACCAACAACAAAACCCTTACAGCAACACAAGTATTAGAACAATACAAACAACTTTATAAAATAGAACACACCTTTAGAACCTTTAAAGCACACTTAGAAATAAGACCCATGTTTCATTGGACAGACAAACGAATTAAAGGACATATTTGTTTATGCTATATCGCTTATACACTATTAAACTACACACTACAAAGAACCAATAAAAGCGGACTAAAACTCACAGAGAATACGCTAAGAACTACGCTAAATAAAATGCAAGTAAGCTTGTTACAACACAATAAAGAGCAAATCTATGTACGTTCAAGACCAACAGAAAACGAAATTGCACTTCAAAGAGCAATAGGTTTAATGCCATTACAACCCATCATTCCAAAAGACAAACTAACACTATAAAATCCAATTTGTAGTGAGCCAATCCAATAACACTATTGTTGATAATCAATTAATTAACTCAATATCGTGTCAAACTTGAGAAAAATATTGGAAAATGAAAGATAATACTATTCTATTATAGAAATTATTTTTCGTTTGTCGCCAACTATCCAAAGTACATCGTTGGCTTGTAATATAAAATTCGATTCTGGATTTAAAATTCTATTGCCATCTCTTTCTATACCAACAATAATGCCATTGGTAGCTTCTCTTAAATTAGAATATTTAATACTTTTATTAATATACTTATCATCTATTAAATCCATTTTCCACAAAACTATTTCAATATTTTTATTGTCTGTTTGTTGTATATTATTAATGTTTATGTATTCGCTAAACTTCTTGGCTTGCTTATCTGTTCCTATAATACTAATTTCATCATTAGGATAAATGCGTTCTGTTTTTTTAGGAATATATATTGTGTTATCACCTCTTTTAATATAAGCAATATTAATTCCAAACTGTTCTCTAAGTCGTAATTCTTCTAGTGTTTTTCCTAGAATAGTAGTGTTCTCTGGAATAATAAATGAAGCAATATGACCGTCCCAAGCATTAATATTTTGTCGTAGCACATGATGCTTATCAGTAGTAGTAAATACTTCATCTTCTTCATTATTAAAATTACTTAATAATCTATTTTCAAAATAATGATATATTTCATTGATTTGTTTTGGAAAAATAATATATATGAATATTGATATAATAATCATGATAATTCCAAAAATTGGCGATATAAAATTGTTGAGTATAAATCCAAGTATCGATAGCGAAATTAAAACTCTAACAATAGACATAATAATTAATGCACCTCTGTATTTTCTTTCTTTGATTAATTCGCTAATGCTATCTGCTTTTATTTTTCGCAAAGAAATTGCCCAAAAAAATGGTAGTAAAATAATAATAGTAACAATAGCTGTTAGATAAGTACCATATTCAAATCGCTCTAAAAATGGTAGTAGTAATGTTCTAGAAAGTAATATTATGCCAATTGAAATTACTACATTAATTACAATATATCGTATATATGAATTAATGTAAGAACGCCACAAGTTTGTAGGTTTTAATGTTTGCATATTGGCACTGTACTGTGCTATTTTGTAAGTCCAACTTCTTGGCAACTTTCGTTCTACTAACAAGGCAAATGGTGTAGCATATTTTATCATATATGGTGTAGTAAATGTAGTAATTGCCGAAACAGCTACTACAATTGGATATAAGAAATCTTCAGTTACTTTTAACGAACTACCTAATGTGGCAATGATAAAAGAAAACTCACCAATTTGCGATAAGCTCATTCCTGTTTGTATTGATTGTTTTAATGGTTGTCCGGAAATTAAACTGCCAATAGTAGAACTAATAGATTGCCCGAAAATAGTTACAAAAGTAAGTATAATTACAGGCACAAAATGATGTACTAAAGTGTCTAAATTAATAAGCATACCAACCGATACAAAAAAGATAGCACCAAATAAATCTTTAACTGGTTTTATTAATTTTTCTATATGTTCAGATTGTGTTGTTTCTGCCAAAATAGAACCCATTACAAAAGCACCAAGTCCTGGAGAAAAACCAACATTAGCAGCAAAAACTACCATGAATAAACACATGGCAATAGATACAATGAGTAGCATTTCATCGGTCATTATGTTTTTTGCTTTTTGTAGAAATGGTGGAATAAAAAATATACCTACAATAAACCAAAGTGTTAGAAAGAAAAATAATTTAAGTATGGCAAATAATAATTCGCCACCAGAAAACTGACTACTAACAGCAATGGTAGAAAGCAATACCATTAATAAAATTGCCATTAAATCTTGTACTATAAGCGAACCGATTACATTGCCTGCAAATTTTTGTGATTTAACACCTAATTCGTCAAATGCTTTTAAAATAATTGTGGTAGAAGAGATAGACAAAATTACACCTAAAAAAATGCTGTTCATAGCAGACCATTGCATGAGTTGTCCTACATTATAACCAATAAAAAGCATGGCTATAATTTGAGTAATAGCAGTTATAGATGCTGTATTGCCAACTTTTGCTAGTTTCTTAAAACTAAATTCTAAACCTAAACTAAACAAAAGAAAAATAACACCAATTTCTGCCCAAACAGAAACATCGGTAGTTTTTACAACAGTAGGAAAGAAGTCGAAATTTTTACCAGCCAAAAAACCAGCAACCAAATAACCTAAAACCAAAGGTTGTTTTAAGCGTTTAAAAATAAGTACAGCTATACTTGCAGTAATTAAAATTAGTGCCAAATCAGTAATTAGGTCTGGTAAATGTATGGTAGATGATAAAATAATATTTGGCATATTTATTACTTCTTTCGTGAAGTTAATGAAATACAAATTGGAATGCTATACCTTATAAAAAATTATAGTTTAGATAATTTGAGTATTAATATTTATGTAGGAAAAATTTCTTTGTATATTCGGAAAAATTTCACTATATTTGTATAGCATAAAAATAAAACATGCAAAAATGACCGTTCAATTAAATACCAAACAAAGAAAAATAATTGAAGCAATTCCTCCAGTCAGTGATTTCTCTAATATTTATATATATTCTATAAAATCTAAATTAGATCCTGAATATATTGCTTTGCTAGATAACATTATAGGTTTAAATGATGATGTTTTGTCTAAGTGGTTAAACATTACTACAAGAACTTTAAGAAACTATAAAAACAAAGAAAATTTAGTACTCAAAGAAAATATAAAAGAACATATTATATTAATTTTATCTTTATATAAACATGGTGTAGCACTTTTTGATACCGTAGATAATTTTGAGATATGGTTGTCTAAAAAAAATGTTTTTCTAGATGACAAAGCACCAACAGATTTTTTAGAAACTATTTCTGGTATAAAATTAATTGACAATCGGCTTACAGCAATGGAGTTTGGCGAAAATGTGTAGTAGTGATAGTTTATAATATAAGAAAAGCTAAATATGCCAATTCGTTACAAGCATCTGGTGTTGCAAACCGATGGAATAAAGACGACGAATTTATTATATACACAGGCAGTTCTGTTGCACTATCTACTTTAGAATTAGTAGCACATAGAAATAATATTAATCTCATTACTGGTTACAAATTACTGTTTATTGATTTGAATATTAAAAAATCAGATATTGTAGAAATAAACATTAGACAATTGCCTAAAAATTGGAAATCGATAGAGTGTTATCCCAAATTACAAATCATTGGTTCTAAATGGTATCAATCACAACAGTCGTTAGTGTTAAAAGTGCCATCTGCTTTAGTTCATTGGGAAAATAATTATCTCATCAATACCAAGCATCCAAGTTTTTCCAAAAAAGTAAGCGTACAATTAGTAGAAGATTTTCCTTGGGATGATAGATTGCTGTGAGATTAATGTATTATAATAATTCATTTATATTATCTTGAAATACATTTTGTCTATGATACTCTAAATATTTTTCTCTTTCTTCAGGATAAATTCTCATTATATTTTTTGCATTGGGATTTATATTTAATCTTTCCCAAGTGTATGCTGTAAGTTGAGTTCCGCAAATTAATTCTCCCTTGTCTGTGAAAGTTATATATCCTTGGTCAAAAAGTCTATCATAAGTTGGAGAAAGAGCTAGTCCATTTAAATGATCTATTGCTTCGTGAACTTTGTCTTCATTGATACAGGTTTTATATGGTTTAATATGACTTGCTATTAATAATCTATCGTCTGAAATTTTTGTAAATGGACACTGTGGCATGTGTTCAATTACTTTTTTTCGATATTGTTGTTGTCCTTCTCTTGAAGGTGTTTTCTTTGTAATACGTTTGTGTTTCTCTTCAATTAAAATTTCATTTGTTGAAATAGTAAGTTTAGGGTGAACAATGGATCTAAACTGATAATCAAGCAAAATTCTAAAGTAATAGAGAGGTTGTAAGTTTTCTCCTTTACTTTCAACAGGAATTAGTTTTAATATTGAAAGATAACTAATTTTTGGTAAAACAAGCTTTCTCCAAATATCCCAAATTTTAGCATCTGAACGAATATAAGCTCTATTTAATTTGTTATCAATAAAATCAGATACATCATAAATAGAAAAGAATATTTTTTCAGTTTTGAGTTTATTTACTATTTCTAATCGCTTACTGTAAAATTCTGAAATATTAAATTTGTAAACTTGTTCTTGTCTTTGATACTCAATTCGAGCATCGTACATATATTTTAATAAATTAGTTTTACTAAAGAAACATTTGTTTTGAATTAGCGTATATACTCGTTCTTCATTTTTTCTTCCTTGCCCCCAATTATTATATTCAAAGAAATCACATAGTCTATCTCCGCTTGAGCCAATATAACTACCTACATATTTCCGTGATTCTCCATTGCCCTTATAGATTGAAAGTTTATTCTTACGATAAATAAAACTATCTTCTGCTCTTAGGTTTTGGATAGAGTCAATAATATAAAATTCATTTGTGTCTATTTTGATTTTTTGAAAATTATTCATAGTTTAGTATGTAAATTTAGTTATATCTAATTGTTTTATAACAGCAATAAGAACATCAACTACAATACTGTTTCCTGCTTGTCTATACATTTGCGTATCACTAACGACTTGTTTAAAATCATCTCTAAATCCCATTAGTCGTAAACATTCTTTAGGTGTTAATTTACGAATTCTGCCTTTATCATGAGTAACATAATTATCTACTCCAGCTCTATGCATTTTATGCATAGATTGAAGTAAAGGACGAGCTATGTTTAAATCTGTTTTTATTTTTGTTTTGAAGTTTTTAGTACCTTCAGAAAGTACATATTTTTTAATCTTGTCTGATAAATAATATTTTTCTTCAACTTGGTTGACATCAAATATAAATTCATCAAATTCTTGTTGAATTATATTTTCAAAAATAAAATCCCCATGCCAGTTAAATTGCTGATTAGCTTTTTGACATAGAGCTATTTGTCCGTTAATTTGAGTATATCTTTTTTGCCTATTTTTAGAGCTAGTTACAAACTTTACACCTTTTTCTTTTAAATAATATTTACTATCTATGTAGTCTTCTAAAAAATCTTGCATTTTATATTCTAATTCAATTGGTTCAGGAAACTCAAAGCTTATTGATTTATCTTTAAAACCAATTACAAATATTCTTTCTCGGTGTTGAGGAATTCCATAATCTTTAGCATTGAGTACTTGATAGAAGTATTTATAACCTAATTCATCAAAAGTTGCTTTTATTGTATCAAAAGTATTCCCCTTGTCGTGATTGATAAGCCCTTTTACATTCTCAAAAATAAAAACATTAGGTTGACTTTCTTTTACAATTCGTGCAAATTCATAAAATAGCGTACCTCTTGTATCATTTAATCCTTTTCGTTTGCCTACCATGGAAAAAGATTGACATGGACTTCCACCTACAAGTAAATCTATTTTATTTTTGTATTTTTTTCCATTAATATCTTTTACATTATTATACCACCGAGTATCATCTATATCGTAATTTGCAAAATAACTTTCTTTTGCATGTTTGTCAATATCAGAAGCAAAAATGATTTCAGTCTTTAGGTTTAACCTTCTTAAAGCAAATTCAATTGCACCTATTCCAGAAAATAGTGTAGCTAGTTTAATAGTTTTATTTGGATGAGCAAAATTCTTCTCAGTCCATGGTTCTTGAAAAAGAAAACGACCTTGTTTTAATATATGTTGATCTAATTGATTATTTACAATAATTAATACATCTTTATAGTTCTTATAATCCTTTAGTTCTTGTATTAATCTAGAAGAATAATAGTAGTTATATAATTCTTTTCTATCAGTTTCTAATACCTTTGCTAAGATAGGTAATAATTCTGTAGATAGACTTCTTTCTTCTCTTTCAACTTTTCCCAATGTAGATGTATCAATATCTAAATGTGATGCTACTTTACGAAGAGGAAATCCTAATTCAGTTCTTCTTTGTTTTATATATTCACCAAAAGTTACAACCATATTATAGATAAATCCATTAGGACAAAAGTAGTCCAAAAACATGGAATAAATAAATTTTTCTTGATAAATCTATAAAACCATTTTTAATTCCAACTAGATTTTAGTAATTGACCAAATGTTTTTTTCTTACCTAAATCTTCATGGAATCCAACAATACCATTATTGCTATATGCTTCAACACCATTAATAAATACATGTTTAACCACTTTACCAGAGCGTTTAACCAATCTATAGCTACCATTAAACATTGGATGATAATCTTCAACAACATCAGAATTAACATCGCTGTTAAGTTTTGTAGGATCAATAATATTCAAATCTGCTCTCTTTCCAACAGAAATATCACCAGCATCAATGCCTAAAAATTTAGATGGCTCACTAGTAATTCTTTGTATTGCTCTTTCAATAGTCATAAACTCAGGATTGTTCATGGCTTGTTTCAACAATTGTAAACCACCATCATGAAAAGCCATATTAACATTGTGTGCACCACTATCGTTAAAACCTGGAACACAGTGTTTAGATGACATTAAATTCATTCTTTCTTTTTCTCTATGATTTGAAGTATCGCATTTCCAACGAATAGCAGTATCGTATTCGGCAAATAAATCTAAGAAATGTTCTGCAGCATCTTTGTTGGCTTCAACAGCAATTTGTGTAAATGTTTTTCCAATATGTGATTGGTCTGGCGAGTTCACTACTATCATTTGATCTAATGCTCTCGGAAATACAGAGTCTGCTTTATGAAACCACTCTTTCAAAAATTGAGCTCTAAATTTTTCGTCTTTGTATAATTTTTTTCTTTCTTCAGAAGAAGCACTAATAGCAGCAATCATCGATGGAAATTCTTCAAACAAAGGCGTAATAGGACCATCACCATAAACAGTAAATGGTTCTGCTAATGTTTGAAACAACATCTTAGCTCTTAAAACATCATTTCCTAATACACTAAATAATTTCAATAGTTTATATATGTTTTCATTTGATTTTAAATCTAAAGCAGCAACAATAGTTGTTTTTAAACTTTTCTTATATAAACCGTGACTTAATTTAAGTATTGTAGCAACAGATGTTTTGTCAACAGCATTTGGTGTTATTTGTAGTACTCTATTGTATTGTCTTAATACATGTGATAATTTCCAGTACTCGGATTTTGCAGCTCTTTGTGATGGCACAGAAATACCAGTATATTTTGGATTGAAATGACCTTCCCATCTATGAAATGGCAACATATCTACCGACATACCTAAATAGCCAGCTTGCATAGCTTCATTTAAAATGCCTTTCATTCGGTCTATTTCTGCTTTGGTCGCATTTTTTTCCATGAAGCTTCGTTCAATTCCCATTGCTTCAATTCTTATATTAGAATGACCTATAAAACTTGCCACATTACAACCTAAAGGCAAAGTATCAACATGTTCGTAGTACTCTCTAACATTTTTCCATTTCACATTACCAATAATCCAATCGCTCAATACTTTTGCAGGAATATTTTCTACTCTAGCAAATAAGTCAACAATATCTTCATCTTTTCCAAGAGCAGCAGATAGCGAACAATTGCCAATAATTACAGTAGTAACACCATGTCTAAGCGATTCATCTAAACTTGGCATTACTTCAATCTCTGCATCGTAGTGAGCATGTAAGTCAATAAATCCTGGAGTAATCCAATGTCCAGTAGCATCAATTTCTTTAGCACCATCAATAGTTGGTGCAGTATCTACAACAGCATCAATGATATTATTTTTAATTACCACATCTTTTTTTTGTGGTGAGTTGCCTAATCCATCAAAATATAAACCGTTTCTGATTATAGTTGTGTGCATTTATTTAACTTTTGTATAAAAATACAAAAAAAGAGTACAAATGTTCTTGATATTACTGAATTTTTGTATTATAGCAATCAAATATTTTGTATGCAATCGAAAGTAAAAATAATATTAGATGGTTTAGAACATGAATTAATTGTAGATGAGCGAGATAAAATTTTAGACGCTGCAATTGATGCTGATTTAGATCCACCACATGCTTGTAGAGTAGCGGCTTGTTGTAGTTGTAAAGCATTGTTAATAGAAGGCGAAGTAGAAATGGACGATGATGAACCATTAACAGAAGAAGAGATTGCAGAAGGATTTATATTAACTTGTCAGTCGCATCCAAAATCAGAGCGAGTAGTTATTTCTTACGACGAAGGTTAATATAGTTAGTGATTTTCTAGTTAAACTATTTTTTCATTACAATCATAGATTGGTCTTTTTGTTTGTAAGTATTTAGTCTTTGTAATAAATGAGAAGGTATATGAGCTTCTTCAATTTTTTCAAATCCAATACTTGAATAAAAATGTTCTAAATGACCATAAGGTATACAATAACAAGTCTGTGTACCAATTATTTTGTTGAGATGTTTTAGTAATGCTTTTCCTATACCTTGTCTTTGGAATTGTTTATCTACTTGCATGCCTCTCAAAACAAGAATATTATTTTCAATGCAAAGTCTAACTACACCTAATATTTTTCCATCTTGTTCAGCACAAACAATTACATCATTTAAAGTAGTACCACCACCATAATTACAAGTATTATAGAATGCTAAGACTTTACTAAGCTCAATAGCTTTAGTTTGTCTAATTATCATATATATAGTATTGTACTATTGTAAATCAACCTTCCAACTATCTATTAAATTAGATATTGGTTGCCATGTTGTTGTTCTTAAAGTATTTTTTCCGTTTACTGTAATAGAGTCCGTTTTTCTAGTTACTAATACATACTGCATGGTTTCGTAATCTAAAAAATAAATTAGTGTTTCATAAGGATATCTATCGTCTAAACCTCTTTCAATATAAAATACAGCGTCTGCCAAAGTAAAATCAATAGAAGTAGAAGTCATATTACCTAAAGGTGTTTTAACAAAGTTAGAAATTGAATCATTTTCTACAATACTACTACTTCTATGAATAATATATTTGTCATTATTCAAATCAAAGAAAATTCGACTTGAAGCATAACTTGTACTATTGTAATATTCATTAGAAAGAGCATATCCATCAATAACTCCAGCATTTGTCCAAGCAAGTGGAATATTGGTATGGTCATCAGTCATGGTACTCGTATTTATAGCATATAAAGGATTGTCTGTGGCATACACAAAATAAGTATTATTGTTTGCACTTCTATCTTGTATATGAACGCCATAAACACCAGTTGCAACAGGATCTGTAACAGTACTCGGCCAATTTTTAGAAATATAATGTCTATAATCGCCACTTGAAGATGTATCTATTGTTTTAGAATACTCAAATTTATGACTGGTATTAGACCAAGCATATGCATATTGTTTTACATTCGCTGTATTGCTTACATCATAAATAAGAAGTGCACCATTATAATAATCGTAAGAAAAAAAACGAGGTTTGTAAGTTATGGTATCAGTAGGTGTTGGCGTAATAGGTGTGTTATTATCATCATCTTTATTACAAGAAGCAATGATTGAAAGTGCAAAAAATGCAATTAAAAGTTTTAATAAATTTTTCATAAGTTATAATTTTAATGTAAGTTATGAAAAACTTTTATAAATGACAAAGAAAATTTTTAGCGTAAAATCATAATAATTAGTGTCATCATCGTTCCAAGAATTATAGAACACAGATAATGCAGATTCAGCAGATAATCGCAGCAATAGTTTAAAAAACCTTCAGCGTAAAATCATAATAATTAGTGTCATCATCGTTCCAAGAATTATAGAACACAGATAATGCAGATTCAGCAGATAATCGCAGCAATAGTTTAAAAAACCTTCAGCGTAAAATCATAATAATTAGTGTCATCATCGTTCCAAGAATTATAGAACACAGATAATGCAGATTCAGCAGATAATCGCAGCAATAGTTTAAAAAACCTTCAGCGTAAAATCATAATAATTAGTGTCATCATCGTTCCAAGAATTATAGAACACAGATAATGCAGATTCAGCAGATAATCGCAGCAATAGTTTAAAAAACCTTCAGCGTAAAATCATAATAATTAGTGTCATCAGCGTTCCAAGAATTATAGAACACAGATAATGCAGATTCAGCAGATAATCGCAGCAATAGTTTAAAAAACCTTCAGCGTAAAATCAAAAAAATCATTGTCATCAGCGTTATAAAATACAATTACTCAACCACTATTAAATAATTATTTTTCTTTCCTTTTTTTACTACTAAAAGTTTATCTTGAATTAAAAACGAAGTATCAATAGCTTGTTGTTCATCGCTTAGTTTTTCCATATTAATAGCAATGGCATTACTGTTTATCATTTTTCTAGCTTCACCTTTAGATGGCATGATATTGGTTTCAACTGCTAATAAATCAATCAAACTAACACCAGCGTTGAGTTTATCTCTACTAATATTAAAAGAAGGAACACCATCAAACACATCTAATAGTTGTTCAATACTTAGTGTATTAAAATCTTCTTTAGTAGAATTGCCAAATAATATATTCGATGCTTTAATTGCATTATCTAATTCTGTTTGTCCGTGAACGCGTTTAGTAATATCTTCTGCTAAAGCTTTCTGAGCAATCCATAAATGTGGAGCTTGTTCGTGTTCTTTAATTATATTATCTATTTCTTCTTTATTCTTCAAAGTAAAAATGCTTATAAAGTTTTTTATGTCTTTGTCTTTAGTATGTAACCAAAATTGATAAAATTTATACGGTGATGTCTTTTTTGCATCCAACCAAATATTTCCACTTTCACTTTTACCAAACTTAGTACCATCTGCTTTTTTAATTAATTGTGTAGTTAAAGCATACGCTTCTCCAGCATCTTTTCTACGAATAAGTTCTGTTCCTGCTACAATATTTCCCCATTGGTCGCTTCCACCCATTTGTAGTAAAACGCCATCATTTTTCCAAAGGTGATAGAAATCGTAACCTTGTATTAATTGATACGAAAATTCAGTAAACGACAAACCATTTTCCAATCTTCTTTGTACTGATTCTTTCGCTAACATATAGTTGATAGTCATATGTTTTCCAACATCACGAATGAAATCTAAAAATTTAAACTCTTTAAACCAATCATAGTTGTTTACAATTTTGGCTGAATTTTCACCACAATCAAAATCTAAAAATTGTTCTAATTGTTTTTTCTGACAAGCTAAATTGTGTTCTAATTCTTCTGTACTTAATAAATTTCTTTCTTGAGATTTTCCACTTGGATCGCCAACCATACCAGTTGCACCACCAACTAATGCAATAGGTTGATGTCCTGCTTTCTGAAAATGTAACAAGGTCATTACTTGTACCATATTACCAACGCCAAGAGAATCTGCAGTTGGATCAAAACCAATATAACCTTTTACTACTTTGCCACTATTCAATAAATTTTCAGTTTCAGGCATAATGTCATGTAGCATACCACGCCATCTCAATTCATCAACAAATCCCATAGAATATTTTTTGCCAAAAATACAATCTATTTTTTCAATAGTCGTTGTCTTGCTGTTAATATTCACAATTTTACGAAATGCAACGAAAATTTAGCTTTTTTAATCTTATTGTAAATAATTTTAAATAATTTTACAGATAAGTATAGTAGTAGTTTTTCTATATATGCTTATCTAACATATTGGATATGAAAAAATGTTTTTTGTTTATATTTACATCACTTGTTGTAACACTTTCGGCTCAACCACCAAAGTATAGTAACGATTTTATGTATATTGGTGTAGGAGCTCATAACTTTGGTTTAGGCAATGCTGTCGTTGCTTCTACAAATGATGTAACTGCTGGTTATTGGAATCCCGCTGGTTTAACAAAAATTGAAAATAATATACAATTTAGCTTTATGCATAGCGAGTATTTTGCTAGTATTGCTAAATACGATTATGCTGGAATTGCATTTCCTTTGGATAGTAATAAACATGCATTTGCATTAAATTTTCTTCGTTTTGGTGTAGATGATATTCCGAACACTTTAGAACTAATTGAGCCAGATGGAACAATTAATTACGACAATGTAAAATCATTTTCTGTTGGAGATTATGGTATTTTACTGTCGTATGCCAATCAAATTATTCCTAATTTATCTATTGGAGCAACTGCAAAAGTAGTACATCATAAAGCTGGTGGTTTTGCAAAATCTTGGGGTTTTGGTGTCGATGTTGGTGCTATTTATACTATTAAAGATTGGAAGATTGGTTTAACAGTTAAAGATATTACTACTACATTTAATGCTTGGTCTTTTTCATTTACAGATAAAGAAAAACAAATTTTAGCTCAAACCAATAATGAAATTCCTAAGAGTTCATTAGAAATTACTTTGCCAAGAATTCAGTTAGGTGCTGCTTATAATAAACAGTTTAAAAAAGTAAGTTTAAATGCTGAGTTAGATTGGGAAATTACTACAGATGGTAAAAGAAACACACTGATTGCTACCAATGCGTTTAGTATGGATCCAAGATTGGGTGTAGAAGCTGGTTTTTTTGAGATTTTTTATTTAAGAGCAGGAGTGGGTAATTTTCAAAAAATACCTGATGAGAATGGAAAGAATAAAATGACCGTTCAGCCAAACTTAGGTGTTGGTTTAAGGTTTAGAAGTATTTTTGTAGATTATGCTTATACAGATGTAGGTAAAGCATCGAATAACCAATATTCGCATGTGGTTTCTGCTAGAGTTGGGATTAATAAAAGAAAAGATAAAAACGACAAAGAACCTATAGTAATTCCTGTTGAACAAAATTCAAATAATGTTGAATAATATGAATAAAATATTTGCTTGTATACTATTGTGTACGCTGTTTATTTTTAAAGCAGAAGCACAAACTTATGGCAATGAATGGATAGATTATTCTAAAACTTATTATAAATTTACAGTTAATACAAATGGCTTGTGTAGAATTAATTATAGTAATCTAGTCAGTGCAGGTATTAATCCATCTATTTTAAAAGGTTCAGATATTAAGTTGTATAGATACGGACAAGAAGTTCCTGTATATGCTTCTACCTTGAATTTGTTTGGCACAAGTGATTTTATTGAGTTTTATGGAGAAATGAACGATGGTAGTTTAGATGTAGCTTTGTATAAAAATCCAACAACAGATCAACCACACGATAGAAAAAGTTTGTTTACAGATAATGCTCCATATTTTTTAACCATAGATCCATTTGTAGTTAATTCAAGAATTACAGCTGTTACAAACGATACTACGGTTCATCCAACAAAAGAAGCGTATTGTTATACTACCGAAGAAAAATTTTCTACTACAAAAAATGACGGTGTTTTAGCTTATGCAGGTGTAAGTGATTTATACAATTCTGATTTCGATATGGCAGAAGGTTATTCTGGTGCTTTAAGTGGAGGTTATACTATAAATACAAATAATGCGTATTATGCAAGTGGACTAACGGCTAATCTTAAAATTAATTTCTTTGTCAATCAAGTGAGCCATAGTATACTAGTAAAGGCAGGAAATATATTTCAATATACGGATAATTTTTTTGGTAGAATGGTAAGAAAACTAGATTTATCTTTTGATGCTAATACTATAAACTTAACGGGTAATACTAGTATAACTGCTGCTACACAACTTACTGGCGAATCTATTAGAGCAATTGCAGTGCAATTAACCTATCCTTGTAATTATAATTTTAAAAATAAATCATTATTTCAATTTAGCATAGATAAAACCAATGCAGTTTATTTTGAAGTTACTAATTTTAGTAATGGTGGTTTAAGACCAATTTTATATGATGTAAATAATAAACAAAGGTATGAAGGAATTGTTGTTGGAACTAAAATTGTATTTAATTTACCAGCAACTGCATTACCTAAAACTAAATTAATTTTATCTACCAGCGATGTAACGCAGATTAATTATATTACTTCGTTAACTGCTAGAAATTTTACCAATTATGCAGCTTTAAATAATCAAGGAAATTATTTAATTATATCTAATGTTACATTTAATACAAGTACTAGCGGTGTAAATTATTTACAAGAGTATAAAAACTATAGAAACTCTGTTGCAGGAGGAAGTTATAATGCTAATATCTTTTACATCGATCAATTAAACGATCAGTATATTTATGGTGTAGAGCAACATCCATTGGCTATTAGAAATTTTGTAAACTATGCTATAGATAATTTTACTATTAAACCAGAGTTAGCATTTATTATTGGAAAAGGATCTGATTATCAGACTAACGCTTATAAATATGTACAAACATATGGAACGCCAGCTTCCGATAATTTATTAGTAGCTCGTTCTGCTACACAAAATACACCACAAATAGGTATAGGTCGATTATCTGTTGTTACAAATGGCGATAAAATTAAAACCTACTTAGATAAAGTTAAAGAGTACGAAGCCGTTCAGCAAGATACACTGCCATCAGATATGACACCAGATAATAAAGCGTGGATGAAAAGTGTAGTGCATTTAGGTGGAGGTTTTTCTAGTTTTGAACAAGATGTATTTAAAGCATATTTAAATGGTTATAAAGCAACTATAGAAGCTGCTAAATATGGTGGGAAAGTGTATAGTGTTTTTAAAACAAGTGCAGAGCCAGTACAAGTTGCTCAAAGTGTTTTTATAGATTCACTTATTGATAATGGTGTTTCTTTAATTACTTTTTTCGGTCACTCTGCTACTACCACACTTGATTTTAATTTAGTACCAGAAAATTATACCAATAAAGGAAAGTATCATTTGTTATTATCGAATGGTTGTTTTGTAGGGAATATTTTTGGTAGCAGTGCTAATAGCTATAGTGAAAGATTTGTACTAGCACCAGAGAAAGCGGCTATTGGATTTATTGCTCCAATATATTTAGCTATTGCTTCTACTTTAAATAACTATACGACTAATTTTTATAATAATATATCATTTAATCATTATAATGAGGCAATAGGAAATACTTTAAAAGCAGCTGCATCAAAAGTAATTGGCTTGCCTAATACACCTTTAGATCCATTAATGGGAGAACAGATGATTTTTCATGGAGATCCAGCACTAAAAATAAATACATTTACTAAACCAGATTACTACATAGATGCTAGTAGTATTACATTCAATCCTTTTAGTCCAAATGTGTCTAACGATTCTTTTCAAATAAATATTCACATACAAAATTTAGGTGCAGCTGTAAATGATTATTTTACAGTTAATATTGATAGAATTTTTCCTAATGGAACTATAAGATCATATAGTGTGCGTATTCCAAGTACCATAAGAGAAGATGATATAAGTATTTGGATTCCAACAGATCCATTTATTGGTGCAGGAATTAATACATTTACGATAAAAGTAGATTATGGTGATGAAATAGATGAATATTCAGAGTTCAACAACCAAGTTACTATAACTAAAGTAATTAGTGCCGATGATATTTTGCCTTTGTTTCCCTACGAGTTTTGTATAGTTAATAATCCAAATTTTAAACTAACTTTTAATACTGCCGATAATTTTGCGCCAACAAGACAATACATTTTTCAAATAGATACTACAGAATTGTTTAATTCTCCTTTATTAGTTACAGAAAGAGTAAATGCACCAGGAGCTACTATCGTTTGGGATCCAAATATTCCACATTTAGAAGATAAAGTATATTATTGGCGTGGCAGTTTAGATACGATATACAATAATGCATTAAATTGGAGAAATAGTTCTTTCCTATATAATACATCACTAAGTACTGGTTGGAATCAATCGCATTATTTTCAATATTTAAAAGATAAATTTGTAACACTGCAACTTCCAAATAATAGAATTTTTAAATATCCAAATACATTTAGAACACTTAGAGTTATTAATGGAATTATTAGTGATCAATCTATAGAAACTTATTTTGATAACTTTTTAATTGCTAGAAACTCTTGTGATAGAAGAAGTTTTATTTTCTTTGTTTATGATGTTAATACTAATAAAAATTGGCAATCTTATCAAATAGGTAATACTGGACTTGGAACTTATGGAGACAGGAATTGTGTAACAAACTCTATTCCTTTAGATATAACAGAATTTCCTACAAGATATACCGATCCAACAGAAGGAGCTTATAAAAGATTAGTACTTACTAATTTCTTAAACTCTATTCCAGATAATGCTTATGTAATGGGTTATTCTTTCTATAATGCTGGTTATTCTCAATGGAATAACGATTTAGCTATTAATGGAAACTCTCTTTTTGATGCTTTTGAAAACTTAGGTGTAACACAAATTCGTAATCAACAAGATAATGTGCCTTTTGTATTTTTCTTACAAAAAAATAATCCTGCATTTACGCCAATTCAAATAAAACGACCAGCTTCAGAAGGTATTATAGATACTACTTTTATTTTTTCTGGCAATTGGACAAATGGTGTAATGCAATCGCCTTTAATTGGGCCATCAAAACTTTGGAAAGATTTTTTATTTGATTGGCATGCATTAGAAACGCCTAGTAATGATTTAAGTAATGTAGATATTATTGGTATTGATACAAATGGTACTAGAAATATATTATATAATAATATTTCTGTTAATTCACTATCATTAGCTAATATAAATGCAACAACATATCCGTTCTTAGAGTTAGAATGGAACTCTACAGACAGAACGCATAGCACTTCACCACAACTCGATTATTGGCGAATTACTTACGACAAAGCTCCAGAAGCAGTAGTCAATCCAACAATTACATTTCATACATCAGCAGATTCAATTTCCATGGGAGATAATTATACTGCAACTGTAGCAGTGCAAAATGTTACTCCAATAAATATGGATAGCTTATTGGTGAAGTTTACAATTATCAATGCTAATAATAATGTATATGAGTTTTATGAACGAATAGCTCCACTTCCAGGTATGTCTAGTTTAGATATCGTTTTTAATTATAATTTTCCTACACCTTTTTATTATGGAGTAAACAGAATTATAGTAGAAGTTAATCCAAATAATGACCAAATAGAGCAATTTCACTATAATAACTTTGCAGAATTTGTAGTATTTGTAGATAAAGACAATATCAATCCAATTTTAGATGTAACTTTTGATGGAAGGCATATCACAGACAATGAATATGTTTCTGCTACACCAGAAATTTTATTTAGACTAAAAGATGAGAACAAACAATTGGCTTTGAATGATACCAATGGTTTTACAATATATTTAAAAGATTTAAGCAATCCTTTGAATCCAATTCAAATTACAGGAAGTACAGAAGGTGTTTCGTTTATTCCAGCCAATGCAGCTCAGTTAGCAACTAATAACGAAGCAAGGTTGTACTACAAACCAACACTAGCAGATGGCGAATATGAATTAATAGCACAAGGAACAGACAGAAGTAGTAATAATGCAGGAATTTATGATTATACCATTCGCTTTAAAGTAGACGGAAAACCATCAATTACTAATTTATTGAATTATCCAAATCCGTTTTCTACTTCTACTAGGTTTGTATTTACTATTACAGGAAGTGAAGTGCCTAATAATTTTAGAATTCAAATATATAGTGTAAGTGGTAAAATGGTGAAAGAAATTTCTAGAGCAGAATTAGGCAATATTCATATTGGTACTAATATTACCGACTTTGCTTGGGACGGAACAGATACTTATGGTGATAAATTAGCTAATGGTGTTTACTTCTATAAAGTAATTGCTAAATCAAATGATGGTGCTAATATAGAACTCAGACCAACTGCCGCCGATAAATACTTTGAAAATGGTTATGGCAAATTATATATTGCTAGATAATATTTTATCTTCTTAAGGATTAAAAGGTATCGTTAATTAACTTTGCTGTATAAGTGTTGTAATAGGAAACGGAATATTAATTTTATGTTCATCAAAAGCAGTTTTAATAGCAATAATTGCTTCGCTCTTAACCTCTAGTGCAGTTTTATTTTCTTTGGCATCTACCCAAAATCTTAATAAAAAATCTATAGCACTATCTCCAAAGTTGGTATAATAAAACTCAACTTTACTGCCATCATTATTAGGAAACTTTTGTTGTATTGCTGCTATTGCAATATTTTTAGTTTTCTCTCGAGTTTGACACCTTTTCATAAAATATGACTGAGAACGCCTTATTTTATTGAGTTTTGTTTTTATTTTTTCAAATTTGTAGTGAGCCGATTTTTTTTTGGTTGCTTTTATAATTAGTTTATCCGCTCTATTTTTGCAGTATGTCATTTTTGCGGATAGAGAAAAAATCATCAGGCACGTATTTGCGTATCTTAGAAAGCTATCGAAATGATGAGGGCAAATCAAAGCACAAAATATTACACACACTTGGCAAAGTAGAAGATTATAAACCAGCCCAATTGCGAGCCATCGGTATCCAATTATTTGAGTTAGGTGGTGGCGAAGTAAAGGCATTGCTAACTGGCGATTTGTTAGAATTAGGCAGATACAATTATGGCTATCAATACCTCTACCAAAAAGTATTACAGCATTATGGTTTGCAAGATGTGTTTCGCAGAATAGCCTCAAAAAACAAACTACAATTTAATTTTTCGGATGCTGTTTTGTTGATGCTTTTAGAGCGATTACAAGATCCGTGTAGTAAACATCAAAATTATCTACATCAGTCGGAATATCTTAATTTGCCTACTGTTTCGCTACATCACTTGTATCGAACTTTAGATAAATTAGCCGACAATCAATCGCTCATTCAACAACAAATTTTCCAAACAGGCAGAGATTTATTTAATCAAAAATTGGATGTTGTATTTTATGATGTAACCACTTTGTATTTTGAAAGTGAAGTAGAACAACAAGGCAAACTTAGGCAAAAAGGATTTAGTAAAGATGGCAAAATAGGAAACACACAAATCTTGTTTTGTATGCTCATAGATACTGATAAAAATCCGATTGGTTATCAAATTTTTGAAGGCAATACCTACGAAGGACATACTTTTGAAAAAGCATTAATCGATTTAAAAAAACAATATCAAATAGAAAAAATAATTATGGTAGCAGATAGAGGTATGTTATCGAAACATAACATCGAAATTACCAAAAACAATGGCTACGAATTTATACTTGGCGAACGCATCAAAAGTTTACCTAAAACATTACAAACCGAGCTTACCGATTTAGCTTCTTTTACCAAACAATGGATATACCATGATACAACTGGCGAAGCCATTGTAATTACATATAAAACCGTAGAACACGATGGTAAAACAATCATCGTAACACACAGCCAAAAACGAGCAAAAAAAGACAAACAAGATAGAGAAGACAAAGAAGCTACAGCTAAAATACTATTAAAAAATACAGCTCTAATTACCAAAAAAGCAAGTAGGTTTTATATACAACAAAACCCAAAAGGCAGCTATGAACTGAATGAACAAAAACTAATAAACGATGCAAAGTACGATGGCATTTTGGCTATTAGCACCAACAACAAAACCCTTACAGCAACACAAGTATTAGAACAATACAAACAACTTTATAAAATAGAACACACCTTTAGAACCTTTAAAGCACACTTAGAAATAAGACCCATGTTTCATTGGACAGACAAACGAATTAAAGGACATATTTGTTTATGCTATATCGCTTATACACTATTAAACTACACACTACAAAGAACCAATAAAAGCGGACTAAAACTCACAGAGAATACGCTAAGAACTACGCTAAATAAAATGCAAGTAAGCTTGTTACAACACAATAAAGAGCAAATCTATGTACGTTCAAGACCAACAGAAAACGAAATTGCACTTCAAAGAGCAATAGGTTTAATGCCATTACAACCCATCATTCCAAAAGACAAACTAACACTATAAAATCCAATTTGTAGTGAGCCAATCCAATAACACTATTGTTGATAATCAATTAATTAACTCAATATCGTGTCAAACTTGAGAAAAATCTATAGCACTATCTCCAAAGTTGGTATAATAAAACTCAACTTTACTGCCATCATTATTAGGAAACTTTTGTTGTATTGCTGCTATTGCAATATTTTTAGTTTTCTCTAAATCAGATTCATAATCTATTCCACACTCTATCGAACATCTAATTCTTTTAGTTAAACCATAATTTTTAAATGGTTTATCCAGAATCATTTTATTCGGAATAACAACAATATTGTTATCTGCTTCTTTAATTTTTGTGTTTCTTAAATCTATTTCTTCAATATTTCCAGCAAATCCATTACTTTCAATCCAGTCTCCAATATTTAATTCATCATTTACAGCAATAAAGATTCCAGAAAAAGTATTAGTTAATGCACCTTGTAATGCTAAGCTTATAGCTAAACCAGCAACACCAGCACCAGCTAATAAAGATTTTAAGGTGCTATCTAAGTTAAGAACAGCTAGTGCTAAAATTAGACCAAGCATTATTATTACAATAGCGGTAAGATTACCTATTAATTCTCTAATTGAGGGTTGTTTGATGAAACGACGCAATAAACGACTTATTTTTTCTTGTAAAAACTTTGAAAGGAAAAAGGATATGGTAAATAGTAATAATGCAATTAGTATATTAGGTAAATTAATAACTAAAGCATCATACCAGCCAACTAGCTTATTGCTTACCTTTTCCCAAGGTGATAAATTGTTACTGTTTAATAGTATTGAATGAATAATCATATTGCAAAATACAACTATATTTTAATTTTGTTTATGATTTAAAAAAGAATTCACAATATACTCTGTATTTTCTAGTAATTATATTTGCTATATATTACTTTGTTTGTCGTAATTTTTAATAATATTATACACTAAACTTTTTCTTTAATTTTAAAAAAGGTTTTTCTATTACATAGTAAGATATCAAACTACAGAGTATAATTAGAATAATATTATAAGGAAATATTTTCATGCCAAATGCCGTATCAGCAACAAATAGCTGTTGCCATAAATATAAACTATAGGAAATAATTCCTATAAAATTTAATAATTTGTTGTTTAATAATTTAAATGCAATACTATTTTTTATGTTTATTGAATATATTAATAAAAACAATATGATAAGATTGGTGAATGTTCCAAACGAACCAAAGAAAGTAACAATAAAAAGATTCATATGAAGAGAAAAAACTCTATTGATATACTCCAAGTATGGAAATAAAATAAAATATAGAACAACTATAATAACTATGTAGTGTCCTGCTTTTACAATAAATTTAGTTAATACTTTATAATTAAAAGCAGCTAAACAACCTATAGCTATAGCATCTAATCTTTGAAATATAGTTAAACCGTTATTCCAAGTGTGTTCACTTATAATACCATAAACTCTAAACAAAGGACACGCTACTAGAATTAGTAGAATGATTGCAATTTGAGTTCTCTTATTAAGTAGAAAAGTTAATGGCCAAAATAAATAAAACTGTTCTTCTATGCTTAATGACCATGCATGACCAGTATACCAATCTAATTGCCAATTGAGATATTTAGTGTAAGTTAGAGCAGTAAGCCATGATTGAATTGGAATTGAGATTATATGTAGAATACACAGTAAAGCATATATTAATAGTAAGAAATAATATGCAGGGAATATTCTTAATACTCTTCGTATATAAAAATTTTTAATTGAAATGCTTTTGTGTTTTTCTTTCTCTGAAATTAATAGAATAGTAATCAGAAAGCCAGATATTACAAAGAAAATATTTACACCTAATTGTCCATCTGTAAGAAAATAAAACTTTTTAAATATTGTTGATAAATATGGAATTTTGTATAATTCCAATTTAATATGTCCTAATATTACAAATAAAATACTTATTGCTCTTAATCCATTAATACTTGGATAGTGAATGCTTTTCATATAAAATATTCTATTAAATGTTTATATTACAACAGAGTAAATATATCACTTATTTTACGAAATGAATCTATCTTACAAAATAAGAATAATCTAAAATAGAAAGCACATAATGATATTTGTAAATAATCCTATCTCAAAATACAAGTAATCGTAATGTCAACTTAATCAATAAAACCTATCTTTGTACAAAGTCGAGCAATGAAAAAAATACTTTTTATCACACTTGTTTTTATATCGATAGTTTCGTTTGCTAAGAAAAATAAAAATCAACCAACAGCAACTCAGCAACAGCCAAAGCTAGTAATCGGTTTGGTTATTGACCAAATGCGTTGGGATTACCTTTATCGTTTTCATGATAAATACACTAGCAATGGCTTTAACTTATTAACAGAAAAAGGGTATAACTGCGAGTTTGCTCACTACAACTATGTGCCAACTTATACAGCACCAGGACATACTAGTATTTACACAGGAACAGTACCAGCAGTTCACGGAATTATTGGTAATGGTTGGTACGATAAGATTAGTAAAAAAAGTATATACTGTGTTACCGATGATAATTTTAATACTGTAGGAAGCAATACTGATGCAGGAAATGCAAGTCCAAAAAATATGTTGACGACAACAATAGGAGACGAACTAAAAATTTCAAATGCCAATAAATCTAAAGTAATTGGAATTGCTATAAAAGACAGAAGTGCTATTTTACCAGCTGGTCATGCTGCCGATGCTGCTTATTGGTTTGATGGAAAAACTGGAAAATGGATTAGCTCAACTTATTATATGAAGTCTTTGCCTAATTGGGTGGAAACACAAAATAAAATCATTCAACAAGATAAATTTGATGCTACGAAATGGGAAACACTTTTAGCATTACAAGATTATCATGAAAGTACAGAAGACAATGTTTCTTGGGAAGCAAACTACGATAACGAATCTGCACCAGTTTTTGCTCATGATGTAGAAGCACTTTTAGAAGATGACCACGATATTTTAAAAGCATTGCCTTATGGAAATACAATGACACTTAATTTAGCAAAAGCATGTATTCAGCATGAAAATTTAGGCAAAGGTAATTTTACAGATTTGCTGTGCGTTAGTTTATCTTCTACAGATATTATTGGACATCAGTTTGGTTGTAATGCAGTAGAAATTGAAGATATGTACTTACGATTAGACAAAGACATTGCTAGTTTTATTGCTTTCTTAGACAATCAATTAGGTAGAGATAACTATGTGTTTTTTCTAACAGCAGACCATGGTGCAGCAAACAATGCTTCGTTTTTACAATCGCATAGAATTCCAGCAGGAAACGAAATATCTAAAGTGTTTAAAGCCAAGATGGATTCTTTTTTAATTGCAGAGTTTAATAATAAAAATTATATAGAATCTATTAGTAATCAACAAGTATTTTTTAATCACGATGTATTAGATAAAGATGCTGCATTACTAGAAAAAGTAAAACAAAAAACTACTCAGTTTTTATTATCGTTTGAAGAAATTGCAGATGTAATTGATTTGTCTGCGGTAGAACAAGCAACACTAGTAGCACCATATAAAATGATGATTACCAATAGTTATAACAAAAATCGTTCTGGCGATTTATACATTCAGTTACAACCAGCTTGGATGTCAGACTATATTCAAGGAACAACACATGGTTCTGCTTACAATTACGATACACATATACCTATGATATTTTTTGGCAATCATATTCCAGCAGGAAAAGATTATTCACAAAGATATATTTCAGATATTGCTGCAACAATAAGTGCTATTTTAAAAATTCAAGAACCAAATGGTTGTATAGGAAAACCAGTAGAAGGTGCACTTAAAAAGTAAATGTTTAGTAGAATAACCTGAGTTATGGATTAAATTCTATATAATTAACTGATAATCAATCGTCATTGCGAAATTTTGAGAGATACGAACAAAATTGTGGCAATCTCAAACTATGAACTGCTATAAAGTAGATTACCTGTCTCTACCTGTCGGTAGACATGGTGCCGAACAGGTAGACTTCGCTACTTTCATCCGCTCGTAAAGACGCTCTTTTTCTAATAATTGCTAGTTTATTCAAACTGTTCTAATCCATAACTCAGGTTAGAATAATATTCCAAAATAAAAAAGCTCAACTTAATAGTTGAGCTTTTCTGTATCTTATAAATTAGCAATCAATAATTAATGATGACCATCTAATTCTTTGTTTTTTGCAAATAATACACCAAAAGTTAATAATGCAACTGAAATTAATAATGGCACAAATAATTTCACTTGTCCAATTCCAGGTTGTTTAGCTACATTATAATTTAAAAATGCACTAGTGTTCATGTATAAAAATATAGTTACTAGCAATAAAACTGTTCCTAAGAAACACATAATAGCACCAAAAACGAGCGTCATCTTATTCATATCAAATAGATTTTGTTCAAAAGTAAGCATTAAATCAAAAAATAAAAACAAATACAATAAACAATTTGCAAATTAATGTTGATTTAACGCTTTTAGTCGGTAGTAACTACTTTTACAAATCTAGAAATAACTATAGCTAACAAACCACATGCTATAGAAATATAACCTAGTTTATTGAAATTAGTTACTTTTCCTGTGGTATTGATGCCTACAACAAAACCACTTACTACAGAAGCAACTGCAGTTCCCAATTCTAAAAAGGCAGAACGCAAACTCATAAATCCACCTCTCTTATCTTTTGTAGTAGCAGCAGTCATAATAGTATAAGCAGGAATAATTCTTCCAGCTGCCAAAATAAAAAAGGTAGCACAAATAACTATAGCTACAGGAATACTTGCACTAGTAATATTGGTAGTAATATATATAGGAATAAATGACAATAACATTAAAATTAGAAAAGATTGTTTATTGCCTATTTTGTCTGAAAATTTACCTATAAATGGAGAAGTTATAACGGTACATATTCCACCAATAGCATACATAATTGGTACCCAATCTTCATCAAATCCAATATTATTTTCAAAATAAGGAATGATAAATAAAATAACTACTTGATGACTAAATATGATAATAAATGCTAAGAATAATGCCAATACTTGATTTTTATCTTTGAATACATCTACTATATAAGCTAGTCTTTTTACCGATTTATCTATTAGATGTATATGGTCAGTCATATTAGGTAACCACACATGAACAGCGAGTAATGTTAAACCACTTACTGCAGCCAAAATTTTAAAAGGCATAAATAAATCATATTTAATTACCAAATGAAAAGCAAAAGGAATTCCTGTAATAGCTGCTACAGCAAACGATAAAGAAATAATGCTAATTGCAGTAGCTCTTCTTTCGTATGGAATAATATCGCTAACCATAGCTGTTGCAACACCACCAACAATACCACCAAAAACTCCAGTAATAGCTCTACAACCAATCATAGCATAAAAATTGGTAGCAAATGCACATAGAGTAGTGCCAATGGTAAATCCTGCAAAACAAAAGAGTAAAGCTTTTTTTCTATCAAATCTATCTACCCAACCAGAAGATAATATGCCAGATAAAAAAGCAAAGAACGAATAAATAGAAACAACCGTAGTAGCAGATTTTGTGCCTACTTTAAATGCAGCCATTACTTCGTTAATTAAAGGCATTAGTAGCATAGCATCTACCGATGCTAAATAGCAAATAAATGCTAACAAAAATACCAATAAGTACTCATTGTTTCTGCCTTTTGGTTGTTCATCTTCTTCTAAAACTAAACTGTCAAAAGTTTCCATTTATAAATACAAATATCAATTAAGTTGAATTAAAATCGTAAAACTAGGATATTCTAAATAAATATTGCCACTATTTTTTGGTATTTTCGTCAAAATAATAGAAAAATATGTCTGAATTTCCGAATTGTCCAAAGTGTAATGGTAGTTTCGTTTATCCAAGTGGTGAGTTATTAATCTGTCCTGATTGTTTCTACGAATGGAATCCAGAGTTGACTACAACTGATGAAATCAACGATGCATTTATAGTATTAGATGCAAATGGAAACGAGCTACAAGATGGTGATAGCGTTATTGTACTAAAAGATTTGCCTGTAAAAGGTGCACCAAAACCAGTTAAAGCAGGAACTAAGGTTAAAAATATTAAGCTAGTAGATAGCGACCATAATATTGATTGTAAGATAGATGGATTTGGGTTCATGTCGTTGAAATCTGAATTTGTAAGAAAAGCATAACTTTCTATAATTATTTTTATATTTAAAATATGTACACTAAAAAGATTTTTGGAGCAAAAGATATGTTGGTTTGGACACGGTTTGAACTCTATCAGTTTTTTGCTATAGCTATTATAGAAGTGTTGTTGTTTGAACTAAGCATGAGAACACTACAAATTCCATTTACACCAGTGGCATTAGTTGGTACAGCTGTTGCATTTGTAATAGGTTTTCAGAGCAATTCTGCATACGGAAGAATTTGGGAAGCTAGACAAATTTGGGGAGCTATTGTTAATTCATCTAGAACTTTTGGAATGATGGTGCAAGACTTTATTAATAATGACCATAATGCACAACAACCAATAAGTGAAGCTGAATTAAAATCGATAGTAAAAACAATTACTTATAGACATATTGCTTGGCTTACTGCTCTTAGGTATGCTATGCGACAAGCAAAACCTTGGGAATATGTAATGCAAGAAAAAACAAATAAAGAATGGTCTAATATGATATATGTTCCAGAATTTCATATTCCATTTGAAGAAGCAGTGCAACCTTATTTGTCAGAATCAGATTTAAATTATATAAAAAATAAATCTAATAAACAAACAGCAATCTTGTATTTGCAATCACATCATTTAAAAGCATTAAAAGAACAAAAACTAATTTGGGAATTTTCTTTCTTAGAATTAGAAAATGTACTAGAAGAGTTATTTACACACCAAGGAAAATCAGAGCGAATAAAAAACTTTCCATATCCAAGACAGTTTGCTTCTATCTTACATCATTTTACTTGGATATTTATTTTTGCCATTCCAATTGCTTTGGCTAGTCAGTTTCAAGAACTAGGATTAAAATTAGCAGAAAAATTTCCAGGCGTAGAATGTTGGTTTGCTTGGGTATCAATTCCATTTTCTATGATAATTATGTGGATATTTCATACGATGAACAGAATTGGTAGAGTAGGAGAGAATCCGTTTGAAGGTTCAGCAAACGATGTACCAATTTCTGCAATTGCAAGAGGAATAGAAATAGACTTAAGAGAAAACCTAGGCGAAAGCACAGACGAAATACCAAAAGCATTTGAAGTAAAAAATCATGTACAGATGTAATAAGTATTGCTTTTAAAGTATTAGTGTTATACTATAACAAAACATTTCACAATATTATCTATTCGGTTAATTTACTTAACTTCGCACCGTGCAATTTCTAGATACAATAAAAATAGCTACACAAGCAATAAAAACCAACATTGTAAGAACTGTAATTACTTGCTGTATAATAGGTATTGGTATTATGGCTTTGGTTTGTATTCTTACATCGGTAGATGGTTTAAAGATGTATCTATCAAATAGTTTTAGTGCTATGGGAGCCAACTCTTTTAAAATTAGAAACACCAGTTTGTCTTTTAATTTAGATGGAGAAAGAGAAGCTGCAAAAGTATTTAAACCTATTGCTTATAACGAAGCAGTAGACTTTAAAAATAAATTCAATCAAGAGTATGCTACATCAGTTCAGTATTTAGCCAATGGAGCATCTACTATAAAGTACAAAGACAAAAAAACAAATCCAAACATTACAGTACTTGGCACAGATGAAAACTATATCAATAATGAAGGTTATTCGTTGTATAAAGGAAGAAATTTTACTACTTCAGAATTAGATAGAGGAGACAATACCATTATACTTGGATATACGGTAGCACAAAAAATATTTGGCAATAAATATACACTAGACAATACCTTTGTAAAACTCGACGATTTAAAATTTAAAGTAGTAGGTGTTTTAAATGAAAAAGGGTCTAGCTTAATTACCACAGACGATATTGCTATCATTCCTATAAAAAAGGCAAAGCAATATTATAGTTATGCTACAGCATCTTATGTTATTAGTATTCAAGGCAATCCAAATGATAGTTTGTCTGAAGTAATAGATAAAGCAACTGTTCTAATGCGTAATGTAAGACACTTACATCCAAAAGACCAAAATAATTTTGATATACTTAAAAGCGATAGTATTTCTGGAATGTTCGTAGAAAAAATGGGTTTTGCAACTATGGCAGGATTTATAATTGGTATTATTACACTATTTGGAGCAGCTATTGGTTTAATGAATATTATGCTAGTAAGCGTAACCGAAAGAACCAAAGAAATTGGTACACTTAAAGCCATTGGTGCAACAAGAACTAATATCATACAACAATTCTTAATAGAAGCGATGGTTATTTGTCAAATTGGTGGTGCATTAGGAATAGTATTAGGTATTTTATTTGGCAACTTAGTCTCTATTTCTATTGGCGGAAGTTTTATCATTCCATGGAACTGGATTACTATTGCAGTAATATTTTGTTTAGTCGTAGGATTAATTTCAGGACTATATCCAGCAATAAAAGCAGCCAAGCAAGACCCAATAGAAGCATTAAGATACGAGTAGTGATAATAATTTATTATTATATTGTAATAAATATAAAACACCATCACTCTATACTTAATAACAATTTTAAACAAATTATTTTTCCTGTTAATAACTAATAGTATAGTGTAATAAAACCAAACTCTATAAATCAGTAAATTTGTTAAAACTTTTTTCACTATGAGCATGATGAAAGAATTTAAGGAGTTTGCAATGAAAGGCAACTTGGTTGACATGGCAGTTGCTTTTGTAATGGGTGGTGCTTTTGGCAAAGTAGTAAGTTCTTTTATAGACGGAATAGTAATGCCACCAATAAGTTTATTGTGGGGCGGAAACTTAGAAGGAAAAATTGTTTTAAGAGATGCAGTAGCTGCCGTAACAGACGCCGCAGGTACAGTAACTACACCAGAAGTTCCAGAAGTAGCCATTACTTATGGAGCATTTATTAGTGCTTTAATTAGTTTTATTATAGTTGCATTTGTAATGTTTATGATAGTAAAAGCAGTCAACAAAACGAAAAAAGTAGAAGAAGCTGCACCAACACCACCAAGTGCAGAAGAAACACTATTAACCGAAATAAGAGATTTACTTAAAAAATAATATATTTATCAATTCTTTATTTTTATGAGCAGTTCAATCACGAGCTGCTCTTTCTTTTTTATGGCATTCCTACGGTCGGGCTATCCGTTACAAGTCCTCGCTCTTTTTCAAATCGCTGTGGGCTTTTCACTACTATCCCTAATGCTTGGTAACTGCTACAAAAATGTGTTTACAAAAAACTAAAGCAATATCATTACTATATTTGTAATTTTACACCATGAAACAACAACTAATAATTGGCAGAAATGCAGTTAAAGAAGCACTAGAACAAAACGAATTAGCTTTCGAAAAAATATTTATCAGCAAGTCAAGTAATGGCGATATTATAAAACGCATCACGCAACTAGCAAAAGAACAAGGCGTAGTAGTACAATTTGTTCCAGAAATAAAAATCAACAAGCTAAGCAAAGGCAATCATCAAGGAATTGTTGCGTATATTGAAATAGTTCCGTACTACAACATTCAAGATATTATAGATAGTGTACTAGAAAAAGGCAACTTACCATTGCTTTTAATTTTAGATGGCATTACCGATGTAAGAAACTTTGGAGCTATTGCCAGAACTGCCTATGGTTTAAAAGTAGATGCAATTGTAATTCCAAAACGAAATAGTGTAAGCATTAGCGAAGATGCTATAAAAGTTTCGAGTGGTGCATTATTGCATATACCAGTTTGTAAAACCGAAAATATGTTGGCAACAGTAAAAGACATTAAACACAATGGCATACAATTAGTAGGATTATCTTCGCATACCAATACACTACTAAAAGAGGCAACTATAGAAAAGCCACTGGCATTAGTAGTAGGAGCAGAAGGCGAAGGCATATCAAAAGATATAGAAAAACAACTAGATGTACTATGTAAGCTACCTATTTATAACGAAGTAGAATCATATAATGTGTCTGTAGCAACAGCCATGGCACTCTACGAAATCAATAGATGATTTTCTAATGACTAATTATATATTGGTATTTTAAGAATAATTGTGTTAAATTATTGTTTTTCATATGCTAGGTATGTATTTACTAGCTATTTTTAGATTTTAGAAAATAGTTAAATTATGAAATGTACAAGCTATTTATTTGTTGTTATTACTCTTCTTATAATCACCTCTTGTACCGGAGGTAAATGCCATAAAGTTGATGAAATTATGTATGGAATAGAAAATCGTACAAGTCACAATGTTACTATGATATATTATAGATCAGATTATAATGATACAACTACGATTGTTGCAAATAATTTTGATTATATAAATATATCTATATTATATGATACAGATTCAATAAACATCAATTATGATAATGTAAAACAAAAAACTTATTACACAGCTATAGATCCTTGTAGAATTGCAAGAAATATAGCATGTGAATCTAACTATGCACCATGGCTCACAGAGTGTACTACTTATTATACTTACATATTGAATGAAAATGATTATTTAGCAGCAGATAGTATTTCTTGAAAATCAAATTAGTTATATGTTTTATTATTTGTATTATATTATTATCTTGTAATAAGATATGTGATAATATTGTAGAAACAAAATATATTAATAATACATCCTCAGATATAAAAGTGAAAATGTATATAAGTTATGATACTATTCATAAAATAGATTCTCTAGAGATTAGTATGGGTAATATTATAAGTACATCGTATCAATATGGTAGTACAGAAAAATTCAATTTTATTGATTCTGTAATTATTTTATATGATACAAAACAAAAAGTATATTATAAAAATGAAAATTGCAATACTATAATCCATTCTCCGTATTGTGAAAATAGTTATAATTCTAAACTATTAAAATGCAATGGAATTAGATATACTTATACCTTTACCGAAGCAGATTACGCAATAGCAGATTCTATTCCTTAAATGATTATTAATGGATAAATAGATGAATTAACTTACTACCTATATATTGGTATTTTAAGAATAATTGTGTTAAATTATTTTTTTAATATGCCAGTTATGTATTTACTAGCTATTTTTAGATTTTAAAAATAAGTAAAATATGAAACTAATATCTATATTGTTTCTTTTATTATTAACTGTTAATTCTTTTAGTCAAAATGTTTTGAAAGTAACAAATAGCTTAAAAAATAAGCAAGTGCTTATAAAAGAAAATTTTAAAATAACTGTTCAAACTAATGATACTACAGTTAAAGGAAGATATCAAATAATTAATGATAGCACTATAAGTATTGGCAGTACTATTTTTTCAATATATAATATCAACAAAATAACTTGCTCACATATCAAAGCAAGAAAAATAGGAACAATTATAGCAAGTACTTGCGGTGGCTTAATACTTACTGGTGGAATTGTTGATTTAGCAACAGGTAAGAATGGAAGTGATGTAGGTTTTAGAGCTAAAACATTAGGATATACAGGTTTAATTAGTGTATATCCATTAGTTACAGCTATTGGTTTATTGTCTGCACATCATCGGTTTAATTTTAATAAAAACTGGAGAATTGAAATTGTGCAATTAAGCAATTAATCAATTATCACATTAATCAATTACATATTATCTTGTCTGTCTGTATATTTATTGTGTCTTTTGTCTAATCTACCTTCTTTTCGTTCTAGTTTTTTCTCAATTCGCTTGTAATAAGCACTCTTATGATATTCAAATTGTTCTAAGTACTCATTAGTAAATTTAGGTAAATGCACCGACTGTTGTGTTCTGTCGGCTTTTGGTTTTAATAACTCTTCGCAAGTTGCTACACAAACTTGTTGTAAGGCATTTAAACTCCATCTTCCAAAAACACAATGTCCACCTTCGTAATCTTGTACATCGTATTCTTCTGGTGTAGTAATGTATCCATTATAAGCATTGGCATACGGACAAAGAATTACAGTTTCAATTCCATGAGGAGATAATAAATCTTCTATAGTTTTTCTTAATCGCCAACTAGCAACTGTAGTAATTTCAAACGGAAGACTTACTATAGCAATAGTGCCAATTCTAGCAACTTGTATCGGTAAAATTTGTGGTGCCCAAGGATAATCGTCAAAAATTCCTTTTTCAGCAAAGTCTTTCAAATTTCTAATTGTAGGATCAGAAAATTTAGGCAATGGCAATTTTCTTAGGTCAGTAAAACCTAAAAGTCGCTTATCGCCAGATTCAATAATAATATTTTTATTGCCTTGTGCTTTATATTTTCTATTGATTTTATCTGCTTCGGCTTCGCTCAATTTTTTAGTCGATAATAAATCTCTATGCTTTACTCGTTGAGCCATAATTTTTGCAAAGGCAGCAATAATTGGAGGCATACCAGGACCATCCATTTTAGAACCTTCTAAAAATGACAAACCCATTACACTTGGAGAAGTACAACAACCTTCTTCTCCATTGGTATATTTTTTATCAATATCTAAATTAGAAAAATCAAAATAATTTGTAACAATATCAATATGTTCATTAATTAAAGTGTTATTTAAGTTTTCTGTAATTTCATCTGCTTTTTCAAATTGTAAACCACCATTAAACTTACTGCTCTTTATATCATCAGGATAAAAACCTTCAAAATTTCCTCTTTGAAAATTGTGTCTTGGATTATATTTCACTCTAGCAGAAACATCACCACAAGCACCTTGAGCAAAAGCTGCTATATAATTGCTATAGCTTTTTCTTTTTTCTCGCTCTAAATATTTAGCAGCATATCCTTTGTTGTCAGAAGAAATCTTAGTAAAATTATTAGGCAAATTGGTAGTGTGTACTGCAAACCAATTAATAGAACCCATTGGATTGCCATCTTTAGAAACAAATTCAATCAATCGCATTTCTCTATCCACAGCAAGGTGTCGTTCAGAAAATTTATATTTTGTTACCTCTGGATTTTGATTGTAGGAATTAACCGTTCTATTAAAACTTACAGGAATATCTGGAGCAAATGTAGATTTTCCGTAGTGTACACCACCTTCAGTTTTATTTAGGTCGGCTTCTACAATAGCTTTAGTAATGCCTTTTACCAAAGTATTGTAAATTCTTTTATGAAATCCAGGTACGGAAACATTATAAATAGCATGGTAAGAATAACCAGCAGGACTGCAATGTGTATGTTGTGCAGATAAAATTAAGTTGTTATCGTTAATATTTATTTCAGGATTATTTTTTTGCAACATCGCTACAACACCTTGTTTTAGAGCAGGAGTGATAAAACACAATTCGCAATTAACAATACACAATTTATTGCCACTAGTTTTATCTTCTAAAATAAAAGCTCTAGCATATAAAGGTGTGTCAACATCTAAAGAAATATGACTAAAAAGACCATATCCGAGCATGCTAGCACCTTTCTCAAATACAGTAATATCGGTTTTGCTTAGTCCAATTAAAAACATTTTGTATTTTTGATGTAAGATAAGCATTTAGTTTTATACTAACTGTTTTTGGTGATGGGAAAATTTGAGTTTATTTTAATAGTAAAAGAATAACATATGGATATTATAAATTTTTTAGTTTCAAAATTACCTAAAAGAACTCAGTTTAAAATAAGACATAGACGATATAAAAATAATTATAACCAATGGATTAATAATAGCAATAATTCATTACCAGTTCCTCATTATGTTAAGCAGTTAACTATAAATAAAATTAAGCAAGAATTTAATTTTGATGTTTTTATTGAGACAGGAACATATTTGGGAGATATGATTTATGCTCAAAAAGATAATTTTAAAAAAATATACTCTATTGAGTTGAGTGATATGTTTTATAAAAATGCTACTAATTTTTTTAAGGATTATAAACATGTAAAGCTGTATCAAGGAGATAGTGGTGAAGAAATGGAGAAGATTGTTAATGAGTTAGATGAACCTGCTATTTTTTGGTTGGATGGACATTATTCTGGTGGTAATACAGCAAAAGGAGATTTAAATTGTCCAATAATTAAAGAATTAAGTGCTATATATAAAAGTAGATTTAAAAATCATATCATATTGATTGATGATGCTCGGTTATTTGTTGGCGAAAATGATTATCCTAGTTTAGATGAAATTAAAGAAAGTATTTTAATGTATAATGATAACTATAGTATAAGTGTAGAAAATGATATTATTATATGCAAATCTACTTAAAATGATATTAATTGAACTAATGGGTGGACTTGGTAACCAAATGTTCCAATATGCATTTGGACGAAGATTGAGTATAGATTTACAATGTGAATTATATATAAATAGTAATTCCTTAAATAATTTTGATACCATTAGAACTTTAGAGTTAGATTATTTTAATACACATTTTAAAATAGCTAACCACAAAATAAATAAAATATTTATTAATAATAAATTTGATTTATTTAATAGGTTAATATTGTCAGTTTCTTCTTTAGGTAAGTATAAAAAGATTAAAGAAGATAATTTTAAAGACTATAAAAAAATGCCAATAAGAAATAATACTTATTATAAAGGTTATTTTCAGCATGAAGAATATTTTAATAGCATTAAAGAAATTCTTGTACATGATTTCGCTTTGGCAAAACCATTAGATAGGATCAATCAGAATTTGGTAAATCAATTTAAAAAAGAAGATAGTGTGTTTGTTCATATTAGGAGAGGCGATTTTTTAACATCAAATGGTTATCATAAAGTATATGATAAAATATATTATGAACAAGCAATAAATCAAATTATGAAAGAAAAAGATATTTCTTTACAATTCTATTTTTTTTCAGATGATATAAATTGGGTACAACAAAATTTTATTGCAGAGAATTATCATTACATTACACACAATATTGCTGATGAATCTTATAAAGATTTAGTATTAATGAGTAACTGTAAATATGCTATCTTTGGAAACAGTACATTTGCATGGTGGGCAAATTGGCTAAGAGAAAATAAGAAAGATGAATCGTAAAGAATATATAGAAAACAAAAAATTAGAAAAACATGAAAAATTATTAAATAAATTATTTAATAAAGAATATGATTTGATAATTTTTGATATTGGAGCATGTGAAGGTGAAAGTTCTATTAGGTATAAACAACAATTTAAAAATGCTCAAATTCATTTATTTGAACCATTGCCAAACAATGTAAAACTAATTGAAGATAATATAAAGACATACCAAGTTAATAACTTTATAGTTACTCAAAAATGTTTATCCAATCAACTTGGAAAAGTAGATTTCTTTGTATCATCTGGAAATCCTAATAATATAGATAATAACGAAGATTGGGATTATGGCAATAAAAGCAGTTCTTTACTTGAACCTAATAAAACATTAGAAATACATGACTGGTTAAAGTTTAAAGATAAAATAGAAGTAGAAACATCAACTATAGATAATTATTGTGCCGAAAAAAAGATAACTACAATAGATTTTATACATATGGATGTACAAGGTGCAGAGTTAATGGTGTTAGAAGGTGCCAAATCAATGTTACAAAAAATTCAAGCTATTTGGTTAGAAGTAGAAAATGTTGAGTTGTATAAAAATCAACCAATAAAAACAGATATAGAAGCGTTTTTAGAAAACAACAACTTTATTAAAGTAATTGATACAGTTAATGATGTAGCTGGAGATCAGTTTTGGGTAAATCAACAACTGTATAGTAAAAAAACAATAGTTGTGAAAATAAATATTTTAAAATATAGGCTATTGAAACAATATAGAAAAATTTATAATCTTATTTTTTCAACTTGATTAAATAGAGCTAAATCACTAGAATAGAGTGCTTCTATTTTTTGCTTATTTTCATCAGTTATAAAGTAATTATATTTTGGTGTTTCATTAAATACATCAAACTGGTTTTTAAAATCTTTAAAAGTAAAATTATCAACTTTAAAATCAATATCAATTTTCTTCATAAAGGATTTATTGTTTTTTACATCATTTAAAGTTTTAAAATATCCTAGTTGTTGTAAAAAAAGCTCTAACTGTTTATTGTTCGATACTGTAAAAAAACGATCAAAATGTTTCTTTTTAAACATTAAACTATATGGTTTCCAGTGATGATTTAGTTTATTTACATTATAACTTGTAATATAATTTATAAACTGGTTAAAGCTTATGCCATCATTAAAATTTTTAGTATAATGATTAATTATTTCCTTTGCTTGAGGTATAAAAATATTATGTGAGTAGGGGTAAATAAATTTACTTACATACGCAGAAACAATTCTTTTAATAGGATTTCTAATAATTGCAATTTTTGTATAATCTTTATATAAATGTATTTTTTGATATAAAATAGTATATTCTTTTGCTGCTTCCCAAATATTAGTATTATTAGAATAGTGACTTACTATATATCTTCTTGTTGTTTCGCACATGCATTTGGGAAATAAGGTTATTATTATTTTTTTATGATGGTCAATTAATAGTTGATGGTAATTCCAAATGTCAAATTTGTATTTAATTTTATTTATTACATATTTCATTGCGTGCTAAATTAATAAATTATCTTTACACTATGATAAGTGTATTAATGCCAGCATATAATTCAGAAACATATATATATAGTGCTATTGAAAGTGTGCTCAATCAATCATATGATAATTTTGAACTCATTATTGTAAATGATGGCTCTACAGATAATACAAAAGATATTATTTTGTCTTTTAAAGATGATAGAATTAAGTATTTTGAAAATGAACAAAATAGAGGATTAACTTATACTAGAAATAAATTATTGAGTCTATCAAAAGGTAACTATATTGCTTTTTTAGATAGTGATGATATTGCTCATCAAGATAGATTTAAAACCCAAATTCACTTAATTGAAAATCAAAACTATGATTTTGTTGCTGCTAGTTCTCAGTATATAGATGCTAATAATTCCAAATTGAATAATAAACAAATATTTAATTTAAATAAAGACGAAATATTGGCTACCATGCTTTACTTTAATCCAATTATCACTTCAACAGTTTTATTTAAAAAAAGTATATTGCACAATCTAAACTTCAGAGAAGCATATCCACCTTGCGAAGATTATGATTTATGGCAAAGACTATTACTTAATTGTAAAGCCATAGTCATTCCTCAAATTCTTGTAAAATATAGAATTCATAACTCAAATATTTCTACTGTAATGAATAAACAGTCGAAACTAAATAGGAACAAAGTAACTTTAAATCATTTCCATCACTATTTCTATCAATATATAAATAATAGCTTCGATAATCAACATTTACAATTGGTCGATTTTACTTTAATTAATAATACAAATACAGTTTCAGACTATGTAAACAAGCTGATCACTATTAATAAAGACCGTAATTTTTTTCCAGAAATAATACTAAACAATGTAGTTTTTTCTAGAATTTTAAAGTACTATTTAAGAATTCCTACTTATAATTTAAACCAGTTTAAAATATTACGCTCATTAAAAAAACAATTAAAACCTAATTTTAGATTGGATAACTTTGTTAAAGAACTAATTATCTTTGTTAGATGTCTCGTAGGTAAAAAAATACTATGATTAAGATTTTATGGATGAATACTTCTTCTAGGCTTAAGTCACTAGCTTTTTATGAAACACTAAAGCATGGCTCTGTCTACTTCTCATCTTATATTTTCATACAGCTAATATCAGTAATTTCACTACCAATCTTTACCAAATTACTGCAACCTACAGATTTTGGTATCTATGAAGTATTCAATAACACAGTTCGCCTATTAAGCATCATTTTTTCATTAAATCTATCAGCTGGTTTTTATCGTTTTTATTTTGATGAAAGCTATGATAAAAAGAGTTTAGTTGCTTATTGTGTAAAGAATATGTTGCTGTATTCAACAATCGGATTAATTGTTTTTGCATTATTCAGTACTTCTATATTAGACTTTATAAACTTACCAAAACATCTGTTTCCTTTTATTATTATTGGAATTTATGTCAATATCATAATGCTTTTCTTTAATAACTATACTAATGTTCAATTAAAAAGTAAAACCTATTCTATATGGAATATAGTCTTTAATATATTTAGAGTTGCTTTTTCAATTGTTTGTATTTTATGGATAGCAAAAAATTACTACGGACGCATTCTCGGCGAAACGATAGGTATGGCATTAATTACAATACTTATCCTATTTATTTACTTTAGAAAGTATTTCTTTATTAAAGGTAGTATAAATAGTAAGAAAGAATTATATGTATATTCTCTTGGATTAATTCCTATTGCTCTTAGTGGCTTTATACTTGGATATTTCGATACCATTATTATTAATGCTATGGAAAATAGTAACGATGCAGGTTTGTATTCATATGCATATAAAATTGCAATTATTTATAGTGGATTTACGGCTGCTTTTATTAGTGCCAATCGTCCTAATATGTTTGAATTATTTAATAAAAAAGATGAAGATGCAGTTAAAAACCAAATAAAAAGCTTAATTAAACTTATTACGGCAGTAGCATGTTTCTTTATCTTTTTTTCTGAAACAGGCGGACAAATATTAGCTCTAAATGATAAATTTTATGCAGCATTACATTTATTACCAGTTTTAATTATTGCTTATATATTTAATGATATCAATACCATTTTAGGGTTTTATATCTACTACGAAAAAAAAGTTCAGTACCTTTATTGGAGTATAGGAGTTGCTGCCTTAATAAATATTATTTTGAATATTATATTTATTCCTAAATATGGTTATCAGGTTGCAGCATATACTACATTAGTATCATACATATGTATGGCATCTTTTACTTACTTAATTATTAAATTTGTAATTAAGCAAAATTTACCAAGATGGACAATTGGCATAGAAGGTGCTTTAATAATTGCTACGGTTACTATACTAAATTATTTTATCAATAATATAGAGTTGAATATAATTCTTAATGTATTTTTAAAAATAGTAATCTACGGAGTTTTGCTCTTAATATTATGGCGTAATGTAATTAAGAAAATGCTTCAAAAAAATAATGATTAATGAAAATAGCTATTCTTTATATTTGTACAGGTAGGTACGATGTGTTTTGGACTCAATTCTATAAAACAGCAGAAATATATCTTTGTCCAAATGTAGAAAAACATTACTTCGTATTTACAGATAGTGACAATATCAAAACAGAAAATAATATTCATAAAATTTATCAAGCACCAATGGGTTGGCCAAACGATACACTCATGCGTTTTCATTTGTTTGATAGTATAAAAACAGAATTACTCAATTTTGATGCAGTCTATTTCTTTAATGCAAATTACGCATTCATCACACCAATACAGTATAATGAAATTAAACCATTAGCAGAAAATAATAACTTGATAGGTCAACATCATCCAGTGGCATATCACTTTAGAAGAAAACAGTTTAAATATGAAGCTAACCCAATTTCTACAGCTTATATTGCACCAAATGAAGGAGTATATTATTTAGCAGGTGGGTTAATTGGTGGAGCAACAAAAGAGTTCTTAGATATGTGTTTAGTTTTAAAAAATAATATAGATAAAGATACTGAGAATAATGTCTTGGCTATTTGTCATGATGAATCTCATATCAATCGATATTTTGTAGATTTTCCACCACGAATATTGCATCCAGGATATTGCTATCCACAAGATTGGTATTTGCCTTTTCCTAAAAAAACATTATTAAGAGATAAGTCTTTGTTAGGCGGACACAATTTCTTGCGTGGCGATAATGCAGACAATTTTTCAGCTGGAATAAAATACAAAGTACATGCTTGGCTGTTTAAAATAAAATTATACATTAGAGCTTTAAATTATAAATTGTTTGGGTTCTCATATATTTAAAAATTGATAAAAATATTATTACAAGGTGGTTTAGGTAATCAAATGTTCCAGTATGCATTTGCAAAAAACATTGCACTAAAACAGCAAACCAAACTTATCCTAGATACTTCTTTTATCAATACAAAACTACCTTACGGAAACTATACTACACCAATGCAGTACGAATTAGGTATTTTTAATATTAAAGATGAAATACAAACTACTACAATAACTAATTCTAAACTAACTTATCCATTAGCTAAGCTAGAATATTTTATAAAAAAACAGTTCAACCAAAACAAACACTATTTACTTAAAGAAACACAACATCAGTTTAATTCATCTTATTTACAATGTCCAAATAATGCATTTATAATAGGTAATTTCCAATCCGAAAAATACTTTATAGAACATCAATCCGAAATTTTAAAACACTTTCAATTTATTCAACCATTAGATGAAATCAATCAATCAATAGCCAATCAAATTAATACTACCAACTCAGTAAGTATTCATATTAGGAGAGGAGATTATATTAAATTACCACAAAACGCTAAAAAGTTTCAACAAACACCTTTGTCTTATTACCATGATGCAATTAATTTTTTAGCTCAAAAAATATCTAATATTCATTGCTTTATTTTTTCTGATGATATTGATTGGGCTAAAGAAAACTTAATTATCAACCATAATAAATCGTTTATTAATCACAATAAAGGAAAAGATAGCTATAAAGATATGCAGTTAATGAGTAGGTGCAAACATAATATTATTTGTAATAGCACTTTTTCTTGGTGGGCGGCTTATTTAAATTCATCAAAAGAAAAAATAGTACTAGCACCAAACAAATGGTTTGCCAACAATATATTAGAAGATAAAGATATTATACCACAATCTTGGATAAAATTGTAAATTAGCAAAATAATTTAATGTCATGAGTAAAAAGAAACCAATTAAAAAAACAACTCATCAACCTAGTCAAAGTCAAACAGCAAAGTCTATAAAAAAAGATATTAATCAATCTTCTTTTAATATATCCAATAAAATACTTGTTCCTGCAATATTATTGTTGTTTTTAATACTTACAGTAATGTATTGTAAACCAATTTTAGATGGACAAAGATTAAATTCTCATGATGGTAGTCAATACAATGCAATGACTAAACAAATAGCTGACTATAAAGCAGAAACAGGTAAAACGCTTTTGTGGAATGATAGACTATTTGGTGGAATGCCAGGTTTTTTAATTGGTGGTATTGATTTTGGAAAGATTACTAAATATTTTCCGTTAAACTGGATACATCAGTTTTTTAGATTACTACCAGATCCAGCTATGGAAATTATTTTCTTACTCATTTGTAGCTTTATTGGTTTCTATGTTTTGTTAAAACGACCACTCTTAGCTATGCTTGGTGCTTTAGCTATAGGTTTTGCAGGTATTAATATTATTAATTTAGATGCAGGTCATGTTACAAAGGTAATTACAACAGCTATGTTTATTCCTTTACTTGCAGGAGTTTATCTTCTTTATAATAAAAAGTATTTCTTAGGTACTGTACTAACTATGGTTTTCTCTTTCGAAATTATTGCTGGTGCACATGTTCAAATAGCATACTATAGTTTAATAATTATTGGAACATATATATTATTCTCAATTGTTAGTCTTCTAAAAGAAAAAGACTTCAAAACAATAGGTATAGCATCAGTCCTTTTTGGTCTCTGTTTGTCCGTTTCAGTTTTTATGAATTTTAGCAACTATTTTGTCTATGATTTCTCTAAACAAACTACTCGTGGAGGTGATATTTTACATAAAGCAATTATGGATCCAGAAGCGGCTAAAGCTTCACCTACAGAAACTGTAAAAGAAGAAGGTGTTGGTTTTGATTATGCAACACAATGGAGCTATGGTTTTGAAGAATTAGGAGCTATTATTATTCCAAACTTTACAGGTGGTTCTTCTGGCGGTGCTTTAAGCGAAAGTTCTAAAACATATCAAGCACTAGTTAATAAAGGAGTACAACCAATGCAAGCAGCTCAATTTATAAGAGGTGTTCCTTTGTATTGGGGAACAGAACCTTTTGTACAAGGACCAATGTACTTCGGAATAATATGCGTATTACTATTTGTTTTTGGTTGTTTCGCCTACAAAGACAAATTAAAATATTGGATAATTGCAGCTATAGTATTGTGTTTTCTAATTGCCTTTGGTAAAAATTTAGCATTTTTCTATAAGCTACTATATAATATAATTCCTGGATTTAATAAATTCCGTGCTCCAACTATGATTTTAGTCATAGCACAAGCATTAATGGCATTATTGGGTGTACTAGGGTTAAATGCATTCTTTAGTAAAGATTTTTCTGTAGCCGATAGAATTGGTGTGCTTAAAAAAACAGCCATATCTGTATTGTCTGTTTTAGTTTTAGTACTAGTAATAGGCACTTCAATGTTCTCATTTAAGTCTGCTGGAGATAATAATTCAGACGAACAATTTAAAACACAACTAAAACAAAGTGTAGGAGATGAAGCTTTTGCCAATGAAATTTATAGTGCAGTTGTAAAGGATAGAAAAGCAATTATGCAAAAAGATACTATTCGTTCTATCATTTATGTACTATTAGTTTTAGCACTACTATTTATATATACTAAAGGTTATCTAAAACAAAGAAATATAATTATTGCTTCAATAGCTTTATTGTTATTAATAGATAATTGGAGTTTTGATAAGCGATATCTAAACGATAATGACTTTAGTGATCCAATTCTAGAAGCACAAAATAATTTCCCATTAACAGATGCCGATAAATTTATTCTAGAAAATAATAAAGATGGTGCTAGAATGATTGACTTAACTGGAAATGTATTCAATAGTGCATCACCTGCGTATTATCATAGAACTATTGGTGGATACAATCCTGCAAAACTTAGAAGATATCAAGATATAATAGAATATGGTATTTCTTATGATTTAGGAGAAAATGCAAAAGCAGGATTAACAAAAGCAAATTACATCAATATACTCAATAATAAATATTTAAAACAAGGAGTTGATGCTAACTCAGTTATAGTAAATAATAGTGCATTAGGCAATGCTTGGATGGTGAATCATATCAATTGGGTAAAAACACCAGAAGAAGAAATTTTAGGTGTACGAGATATCAATCCAGCTACAACAGCAGTAATTATGGACGAGTTCAAAAATAACTTAAACAATTTTACACCTAATACAGATTCAGTTTATAACGAAAACAGATATGTTCGATTAGTTGACTCAAAAGATCCAATGAGTATAAAATACCAATTTAAGTCAGATAAACCAGAGTTGGTAATATTCTCAGAAGTTATCTATAATCCAAATAGAGATTGGATAAGTTATATAGATGGAAAACAAGTCGACCATATAAGAGCAGATTATATTTTAAGAGCAATGCCAATTCCAGCAGGCAGTCACGAAATATCATTTGAGTTTAAACCTAAACTATATGCTACAACAAACACTATTATAAATATTGGGCATATATTATTTTATATAGTTATTGGTATTGCTTTGTTTTTATTCTTTAGAAAGAAGAAAAAAAAAGAAGTAATAAATGAATGATGTTTTTTCATTTTTAATTATAAGTTATAACAGACCAAAAGATACTATAGATGCTGTCGCAAATGTATTGTCTTTAAGTAATTTTGATGGATTTTCTAAAGAAATTATTGTAGTAAATAATGCCTCTACAGATTCCTATCAAATATTTGAAGATTATATAGCTCAACTTTCGCCAGAACAAAAATCATTAGTTCAATACATTTATTCAGATAAAAATTTAGGTGTAGCTGGTGGTCGAAATTTACTCATTCAAAAAGCAAAAGGTAAATATCTTTTATTTATGGATGATGATGCAGAAATTAACTATCCTAGTGTAATAGAATATGTTATTAAAGTATATGATGAATACAAAAAATATAATTTAGGTATTGTAGGATTTAAAGGAATTAATCCATTTACCAATAAAGTAGAACGACCTATAAAAGATTTGACTCTATTAAAAACGAATAATGAAATTTTTTATAATTCTTTCTTTGGCTACGGGCATGTAATCAAAGCAGACATATTACAACAAACAGGTTTATATCAAGATGATTTTTTCTATGGCATGGAAGAATATGATATTGCATACGCTACTATTAAAGCAGGTTATACCATTTTATATACAGATGTTGTTGAAGTAATACATAAACAAAATCCAAGTGGTAGAGAAATTCAAGATAAAACCTATGCAAGAATGTTTGAAAATAAAATACTGGTTGCTTACAAACATCTACCTTGGATTTATGTGTTGACACATTTTATTATGTGGAAACTATTTTTTATGTATAAAACTAAATTGAATGTAAAACTGTATTTTCAAACAATTAAAAGTTTATATAGAAGAGTAAAACAAAGCCAAAGAAAAGTAATGAATAAAAATGGCTTAGCGTATCTTAAAAAAGTTAATGCTCGACTTTGGTATTAGTAACCAAATTCCTATTTTAACTTTAGCTTCTCACTGTTTTTAAGTAAATTTAAATTATCCACAACTTTTATTAACTTAGTGTTACCTATTAACTAAACATTTCATATATTGCACCGAAAATAAATTTGACTTTATGAGAGATATGAAAAAAATCAGCTTAAGCTTTTTACTAATGTTATCTGTTGTATTTTCATTTGCGGCTACTCTAGTACAAGGTAGGGTTACCGATGAAGCAAATGAACCTATAATTGGAGCCAATGTTAGTATTAAAGGCACTACCGAAGGTACTGTAACAGACCTAGACGGTAATTTTGAATTAACTACCGAACAAGAAACACCATTTACCTTAGTAATTTCTATGGTTGGTATGGTGTCGCAAGAACAAGAAATTACTGGAGATGCAAATGACTTAGTGTTTACATTGAGTGAAGAATCTAACGAACTAAACACAGTAGTTGTTTCTGCATCAAGAGTAGAAGAAAAAATCTTAGAATCACCAGTAACCATTGAAAAAATGGATCAAAAGGCAGTTAAATTGTCTTCTTCTAGTGATTACTACGATGATTTATCAAAACTAAAAGGCGTACAAGTCATTCAAGGTTCAATGACTTTAACATCTGTAAATACTAGAGGTTTTGGTGGTATTTCTAACACGCGTTTTGTTCAATTAATGGATGGTATGGACAATGCTGCTCCATTATTAAACTTTCCTACAGGTAATATAGTAGGTATTGGTGAATTAGATATTTCAAATGTAGAGTTAGTGCCAGGTGCAGCTTCTGCACTATATGGTCCAAATGCATTTAACGGTATCTTATTAATGAACTCTAAAAATCCATTCGATTATCCTGGATTTTCTGCACAAGTAAAAGGTGGTTTTTCTCAAGCTGGCAATAACTATGGTTACAAACCAATGGGAAGTGTAGGTATGAGAGTTGGTCATGTATGGAAAAGAAAAGAAAAAGAATTCGTAGCAATTAAATTTAACTTTAATGCATTTAAAGGTACAGATTGGTATGCTAATGATTATACTACGGCAAGAAACAATTCTGGTGCATTAGGCACACAAGGTTTCGATGGTATGAATCTTTATGGTGATGAAGCCAATATCTTTGAATTAAGTCCTTTAGCATTACCAAGTGCTGTAGCTGGAGCTGAAAGTGGTACTAATTCTATTGTAGGTGGAATAAACTATATTAAAGCACAAGTAACAGCTGCTGTTAGAGCAGGTGCATATGCTCAAGCTTATGCAGCAGCAATAGGTTCTGGATTATATACTCCAGAAGAGGCAGCTGCAATTGCTAATACTCAAGCAGATGCTTATGTTGCTTCTCCAACAGGTCAAGCTACTATTAATGCAGGTGTTCAAGCTCAAGTAGCAGCTAATATTCCTGTGCCAATTTCAGATCCCAATTATACAGCGAATATGGATGTAACAGCAGCGTTTGATTCTATTCAACCTTTGTTTGACCAATTCTTAGCGAATGGTTTAAGAAGAACTGGTCTTGAAGAGCAAAAATTATTAGATAATAATAATGCTACTTCAATTAAAGGAGATTTTGGAGTATATTTAAGACCATTCCAAAATAAAAATTATGAGTTCTCTTATAATTATAGAATTGGTTATGGTAACTCAGTGTATCAAGGTTCAGAAAGATATGCTTTAAGAAACTTTACACAGCAATTCCATAAAGCAGAAATTAAAGGACAAGATTTCTTTATTCGTTCTTACATGTCGCAAACCAATGCAGGAAACTCATATAATAATACTGCCTTAGGTTCATATGTTAATGAAACGGCTTCTCCTACTGCAAGTGTTTGGGCACCAACTTATTTAACTACATTAGCAAATACTTTAGTAGGAACGCTTGTAAATACACCAGCAGCAGCTTTACTAGCTAATGATGGTGCTTTGTTTAATCAATTGGCACAAAATGCAAGAAATGTAGCAGATGCTTCTTGGACATCTATGACGCCAGAAGAACAACAAGCAATTATTGAACAAGTAAGAAGTGGTCTTTTCCAACAAGGTGGTGCTAGTTTTATTGATAATTCTAGATTATTCCATACAGAAGCTATGGTTGACCTTTCTCGTTGGACAGGTAAATATGTTGATATTCAAGTAGGTGGTAATCATAGAATGTATAGTTTGTTTACTAATGGAACGGTATTTAACGAAGATCCAGATGGTGATGGTGTTTTTGAAAGAATCAATATTAATGAATATGGTGCTTTCTTACAAGTACAAAGAAAACTATTTGATGATATGTTGCGTTTACAAGCTTCTATCAGATATGATAAAAACCAAAACTTTAAAGGCATTTGGTCGCCAAGAGTTGCAGCTGTATTGTCTTTAGGTGAAGATAGAAATCACAATATTAGAATGTCTTACCAAACTGGTTTCCGTAATCCAGATACACAAGCACAATATATTTACTTTCCAACAACAAGTATTTTATTAGGTGGTACTGAAGCCAATGCTGCTAGATATGGTATTTATAATGGTGGTGCATATACTTATGCTTCATATCAAGCTTATGTACTTGGTGGAAATGATACTTCTAAATTACAAACAGCAGATTTAAGTTATGTAAAACCAGAAAGATTACAAGTGGTAGAGTTAGGTTATAAAGCATTATTAGCCAATAAAAAATTAATGATAGATGTGAATGGTTATTTCAATATTTATAATGATTTTATAGGTCAAACCTTTGTAGTAAATAAAGATACAACTTATCATAAAGGTGAAGTAATTGCACCAGGTGAGTTATGGTATCCTTATACTAACTTAGCAGATAAAGTATATTCTTATGGTGCTGGTATTGGTATTATGTATGCTTTACCTAAAAAATTATATTTAAGAGCTAGTTATAACTGGACAGACTATAAGCTAAAAGATGCTAACACTAGTGGAAGTACTGAGCAAGATTTAGGATTTAACACAGCAGAAAATCAAGTTACTGTTGGTTTAAGTGGCGAAAAAGTATGGAAGGGTCTTGGTTTTGCTATTGATTACAGATGGCAATCTTCAATCGACTGGGCTTCTAGCTTTGCTAATGGAACTGTAGATTCAAGAGGTGTTTTAGATGCTAACATCAACTATTTCTTTGATAAAATTCAAACACAATTAAAAGTTGGTGCTACAAATATTGCAGGTCCAGAATACTATACGAATGTTGGTGGACCATTAATTGGAAGAACTTTCTATGTTGGTTTAACTTATAACCAAGGCAAAAACTGGTTAGAAAACAGCAATAGAATAGACAATGCTACACCAATAGCATACTAAATAAAAATCGTCATTTTCTCAACATTGAGAATCTATTAAGCGATTATAAATTAAAAGAGGTTGTCAATTTCGGCAACCTCTTTTTTTATCGATGTGTTAAGTCTTAATTTTCAGTTTTCAATCAACAATCAAAATTGCATTTTTACAAAATGGCTAAGAGAGTAATTAAAATTGCATTCTGTATTCAACCTAAAAATATTGAAGGATTTTACAATCTTTTTTCCATGCTCTTGGTTGAAAAAAAAGAAAATCAACCATTAAAATTTACACCTTTAGAATTTTTCTTAGACAACTTAGACTATAACAAAAAATTAGTAGATGTTGAAGTTAGAAGCGTTTTTGAAGACTTTACTCCAGAGCATATTAAATTTAGAATTAGTGAGCAAACCAAATTTTTTAGAAGACAAAAATCTGGTGGAAATTTAGAAAAATATATTCAAAAGGCAATTACAAGAGAGTTGTATGAAAACTTTCAAATGCTGGTCAAATGTCAAGATAAAGTATCTTTGTATCATAAAATAACCAATCCAAAAACAGGAAATTTACTCAATGCACCTTGCAAAATTTCAGATAAAAAAACTACACTTAGCTTCGAACTGATTAAGGAAAATGAAGTGTATAGTTTTATTACTTGGATTGAAATTGATGCCACTAAATTCAATATCAATGAGTTTAAGCAAAATAGCTTCTTAATAGAAAAAGACAATATTTATTATTTATTGTCTTTAGAAGATAATCAATACATACAATTCGTATATAATGCTTTTAAAGAAAAACACCTTACAGATGAAACATTGATAATGAAAGAGATTATCAAGAAAATTGAACATAAATATACTGTAGAAACTAATAATATATATCAATCTAATACTATAGATGTAGAACCAATGTTGACTATCTATTTAAGTGAAATTAATAGCGGTTCTTTCTTAATGATTACACCACAATTTAAATATGATGACATTGTAGTAGAAGGCAATTTTCAAGCAAAATATACTACTACAATAGATGGAAAAGTATATACTATTCTTAGAGATGATGCTAAAGAAAATGAACTGTTGAATTTTATTCAGCAAGCACATCCAAATTTCGAGAAACAAAAAAATGCGTATTACTATTTATCGTTTACAGATGCCAAAAAGAAAAATTGGTTCTATAAATTCTATCATCAATTATTAGAAAAAAATATAGAATTAGTTGGAATGGATATGCTAAAGCATTTTAGATATTCATCATATCCATTAGCTACCGAAATAAAAAATATAAAAACCATAGATAGTTTTGTAGAAGCAGATTTGTATTTGTCGTTTGGTAAAGAAAAAGTAGACTTAAAAGAGTTGCAGAAAAACCTATATAATAATCAAAAATCTGTTTTATTAAAAGATAACTCTATTGGTATTTTAGATGACGATTGGCTGACTAAGTATGGTGTTTTAATTAAACATGCTACAATAAATAAAAATACGATTAAAGTTGCCAAGTGGATTTTATTACAAGCAGAGTCATTAAGTCAATCTACCGATTTTAAATTTATTATTGATAAACAATGGTGGAATAAATGGAACGATTGGCAAAATATTGATAATAAGTTATATGAAATTCCTACAACTATAAAAGCAACGCTAAGAGATTATCAATACAAAGGTTTTGAATGGTTTTCTTTGCTGAGCGAAATTGGTGCTGGTGCTTGTTTAGCAGACGATATGGGTTTAGGTAAAACACTACAAACCATTTGTTTTATAGCACATCAATTAGAGCAAGATGCCAAAGCCAATATGTTAATCGTTTGTCCAAACTCACTTATTTACAATTGGGAAACCGAATTGCAGAAATTCTTACCAAGTGCAAAATCGTTTATTTATAAAGGCAGTCAAAGAAATCTGTCTAACTTTTTTGCCAACAACAATCAAGTGCTTATTACTTCTTATGCAACAATGCGTAACGATATAGATTTAATAAAATCGGTGTATTGGAATACCGTAGTCTTAGATGAATGTCATCATATTAAAAATTTATATACACAAACTACTAAAGCATCCTACCAAATTTTAGCAAAAAATAGAATTGGATTGAGTGGTACGCCAATTATTAATAATTCGTTTGATTTATATGCACAACTCAATTTCTTATTGCCAAGTTATTTAGGAACACAAGAATTCTTTAAGAAAGAATTTGCTACACCAATAGACAGACATCGTAGCGAAGAAAAAATGTTGAGCTTACAAAAACTAACAGCACCATTTATTTTACGAAGAACAAAACAACAAGTAGCCAAAGACTTACCAGAAAAAACAGAGTTAACACTTTGGTGCGAAATGGGCGACGAACAAAAAGCAGTATACGACCAAATTAAAAATCAAATTAAACAAAGTATATTTTTAAATATTAAAGAAAACGGAATAGGAAAATCTAAACTAAGTATCTTACAAGGCATTTTAAAACTACGACAAGTATGTAGTGCTACACAATTAGTAAAAGATCTAGATGTTCCTGTGAAGCAATCTGTAAAAGTAGATATGTTAATTGATGAAATAACAAATAATTTATCAAGTAATAAAATTTTAATATTTTCTCAATTCAAAGGCATGCTACATTTAATAGGAGAGCAGCTTAGTAAAAATAATTTGTCATACTATCATTTTGATGGCGATGTAGATATCAAAGACAGACAAGAAATGATTAATGCATTTCAAACAGAAGGTAATACTACAAATATATTTTTAATGACTATACAGTCTGGAAATGCTGGTATTAATTTAACAGCAGCCGATTATGTTTTTATTGTAGATCCTTGGTGGAACACAGCTATTCAACAACAAGCAATTGATAGAACACATAGAATTGGACAAACAAAAAATGTGTTTGCTTATAAAATGATATGCAAAGATACCATCGAAGAAAAAATCCTAGCCATACAATCTCAAAAACAAATCATGTCAGATAATTTAATAACAGCAGAAGAAAATTTTGTGAAAAATCTTACGCAAGAAGACTTACAATATTTATTTACTTAATTATTGAGCGACTGGGCATTAGTGACAAGTAACCATTCCACTCAGAGTTATTCGAAGAAAACTCTGAGAATTCCATTTTACTGCCACATTAAGTGTTTTCGTGCTGTCAGAAGTTTCCTTCTGACATTTAATAAACTTCACCATTTTTATGCATTCTACACTTTGCTTCGTGTCAACACAAAACAATTCTCACAAAAAATAATCTCACCATTTCCATGTATTCTAATAAATTTTAATGTTTCTTTCCATCTAACATAATACTATACCATTTATTTTTTATTTTTACTTTGGAATAATAATTAAAATGGAAGTTGATAAAACCAAAATAGAAGCTCAACACTTAGAAAAACTAAAAGCCAATTTACAAAAAACAGATACAGAAAGGTTTTTAATGACTACACAACTAATGAAAATTGGTATTATGCTTAAAAATGCCAAAGTAGAACACAAACTATATATTAAGAAATAGAATATGGATATATTCGATGAAGCAATATTAGCATTTTGGAAAAATCTTAACGATAACAAAGTAAAATATATTATGATTGGTGGTTTTGCTGTAAACTTACATGGTTTTAATAGAACTACAGCAGATATTGATATTTGGATTGAAAACACTACCGAAAATAGATTAGCACTTGGTAAAGTATTCAATCAATATAATTATACTGACATTGATTGGACTACTATTGATTTAATTCCTGGTTGGACAAACTTTTATATTGGTAATAATATTGATATTGATATTATAGTAGAAATGAAAGGTCTAGAGCAATATACATTTGAGGAATGTTTGCAAATGGCATCAGTGGCAGAAATTTTAGCTGTTAAGGTTCCATTTTTGCATATTAACCAATTAATTGAAAACAAGAAAACAACCAATAGACCAAAAGATAAAATTGACATTATTGAATTAGAAAAAATTAAAAAAATTAGAGATGAAAACTAGTATTATTTTATAAATTATAAATGTGAATAATTCCAAAATATACTCAGAGTTATTCGAAGAAAACTCTGAGATTATAATGGACATAAAAACACACTATTCACATTACATTCCACATACCACATCAAGTGTTTTCATTTGATAGCTTTCGTAAAATTAATTAGTATATTTAAAGTATATTTAGATTCTTTTACAGCATAAATAGAAAAATAAATAAATACAATGCAAATTTCTAATAATGTAATACTATCTTATTTTTCATTCAAAGAATTTAAAATAAATAAAGTGAAGACTGTTCTGTTGAGTGAAATGAGTTCTTATATATTTATTGTTTATGATAAATATAAACCAGTTTCCTATATTAGCTATTATGATGAAGAGTTTAATGACTTTATTAATAATGAAATAGTTCCATTGATGAAAAAGTATAATCTTGAATATGGACGAATTTTGGAGTTTATAGTTAAGAAATACAATAAAAGCTATACTACTAAATTACCAATATTTTATAATTATAAAGAAATTATTAGTGATTCTGTTTTTGCTATAAAACCTCTTCCACTTTCACTAATTTGGGAAAGTTTAGATTTTAAAGATTTTAAAAAGATGAAAAGAGTTTGCAGAGAAAGATGGTATGATTCTTAAAATACTGCTAAAACTACATCATACCCATTTCCATGTATTCTAATAAATTTTAATGTTTCTTTACATCTAACATAGGTGTAAAACATTTTATTTTTTTCAACTTTAAATTTTCAATCTTTACATTTGGAATAATTATTGATAAACATCGTTATATTTAAAAATATGCATATGCGAAAACTGTTAGTACTGTTTGTTTTGTTTGGACTTACCTTAGTGGTGTCGGCTCAAGCAACACTGAAACAAAACAATCCGTTGAAAAAATACTACGAAGCACAAGAACATTTTCAACTTAATCGATTTGCTTTAGCACTGCCTTTGTTGAATGATTTTCTGCAAGAACAAGACAATCAAAAGGAATTTACAGACAAATTAATGTATGAAAATGCTTTTTTCATGAAAGCAGTCAGCGAAAAACAAAGCAAAGCTGCCGATGCAAAAAAAGATCTACTCTATTTTGTAGAACACTATAAAGGCAATGCTAACATCAATACAGCTTATTTTCATTTAGGAGATTTAGCTTTCGAAAATTCAGACTATAAAGAAGCAATTGACTATTTCGCCAAAGTAGATGAAAAATTATTACCAAAAGCAGAAGCACAAGAATTTGCATTTAAAGAAGCATTTGTGTTGTTTTCCAATAAAAAATTTACTCAAGCAAGACCAAAATTTGAAAAAGTAGCCAAAGATTTAACTTCGCCGTATATAGAACAAGCCAATTACTATTCTGGTTTGTGTTCTTACTATACCAACGACTATAAAAGTGCAGAAAAAGCATTTGTAAAGCTAGAAAACTCTAAAACTTATGGCAAAATTGTTCCTTATTATATCACTTCCATCAAATTTATCAATAAAGATTATCAAGGTGTGGTGGATTATGCCGAACCAAAACTAAAAGACAATATTCGTTACGAAGAAGAGATTTATCATTTACTAGGAAATGCTTATTTTGAATTAAAAAAATATGATAAATCAAAATATTATTTAGAATTATATAGAACTAAAGCAATTAAAGTTACACCAGAAGATTACTATACTTTAGGTTTTGTGCAAGCACAAGAAGGCGATTGTAACAAAGCAGTAGATAATCTAAAACAATTATCACCATTAGATAATGAGTTGGCACAAAATGCAATGTATCAATTAGGTCAGTGCTATGTAAAAATCAATAAAAAAGAAGATGCAAGAACAGCATTTCAACAAGCATCTCGTATGACATTTAATAAAGCTATTACAGAAGAATCAGCTTTTCAGTTTGCTAAATTGTCTTACGAATTAGAAAGAACCAATGAAGCGTTAATTGCACTCAAAAAATTTATTGTCGATTATCCAAATTCTAAATATTTTGATGAAGCCAACGAAATCTTAGCTGATATTTTCTTGACTACAAAAAACTATGAAGAAGCAATGACCATCATCGAAAGTTTGCCAAAAACTTCACCTTCACTACAAAAAAGTTATCAGCAAATGGCGTATGCAAGAGCAGTTAACGCGTATAACGATAATCAAACGAGTGTAGCAGATGACTTGTTCAACAAAGCATTAAAATATACACCAAACAAAAGTTTAGAAGCTTTGTCTTATTATTGGAAAGGCGATTTAGCTCATCAGGTTGCAGATTATAAAAAATCAGATGCTAATATCAACAAGTTTTTGTCTTTAGCAAATAGTGTTGATGCTACAACTGCAGTTAAAATTAATAGTGGAACAGCTAACTATATTTTAGCATATAACGAATATAAACAAAAACACTATAGCAATGCAGTGCCTTTCTTCAAAAAAGCAGTAAACGATTTAAAAAACACTACAGATAATGACATCAAACAAAATATTTATGCTGATGCATTGTTGCGTTTAGCAGATTGTTATTTTATTCAGAAAGAATATAGCAATGCAAGTACACCATATAATGAAGTCATAAAAAATAATTTTAATGGTGCAGATTATGCCTTGTATCAAAAAGCAATTATAGATGGAATTCAAGGCAACTTAAACGACAGAATTGCTGGAATGAATACTTTAGTAGCACGATTTCCAAATTCTGCTTTCGCCGATGATGCTTTAATGCAAGCAGCAAATGCTTTGTTTGCAATGAATAATTTATCAGAAGCAGAAAAAACATATAAAAATTTAATTCAAAAATATCCAAACTCAGATAAAGTGCCAGAAGCTTATTTACAAATTGGATTGATTAACTATAATCAAAACAACTTAGATGCTGCTTTAAATTGGTACAAAAGTGTAGTACAAAAATATCCAAAATCGCCAGAAGCTAACGAAGCCATGTTGGTGATTAAAGATATATATATTGCACAAGGCGATCCAAATGGTTTTATCAAATTTGCTAAGAATTATCCAGGTGCAAACATTACAGTGTCGCAACAAGATTCTATATTGTATTTGTCTGCCGAAAATCAATATCAAAAAGGAAATACACAAGGAGCGATTAATGGTTTCAACGATTATTTACTACAATATCCAAACGGATTCTTTGCTACGCCAGCTCATTTTTATCGTGGTGAAAGCTTTTACAATCAACAAGTTTTTGATAAAGCATTCAGTGATTATAAATATGTAATCAATCAAAATGATATTAAATTCTTAGAAAGAGCTACTGCAAGAGCTGCTTATATTGCTTACTACAAACAAGACGATAATACACAAGCATATCAATTATATAAACAATTAGAAAGTATTGCTACAATTGACGATAATAAAAACGAAACTAAAATTGGCTTAATGCGTACTTCGTTCAATCTTAAAAAATATAGCGAGTGTTTACAGTACATTGAGCAAGTAAAAGCAATTCCTAATTTACCAGAATATTATAGTGGCGAAATTGCATACTACAAAGGTATGAGTAACTATTATACCAATAACAAAACAGCAGCAATTACCGATTTGAAAAATGTAAGCAACAACAACGATAATTTACAAGCAGCAGAATCGCAATACATTTTAGCCAAAATTTATTTTGATAATAAAGACTATAAAAATTCAGAGAAAGCAGCTTTAGATTATACAGCTAAGTTTCCAGCTTACGAATATTATTTAGGTAAAACTTATATTTTATTGTCTGATATATATGTAGTGCAAGGCAACTTGTTACAAGCCAAAGCTACTTTAGAAAGCGTAGTAGAAAACTATTCTAAAGAGGACGATGTAATGCAAGAAGCCAAAGCTAAATTACAAGCAGTGATAGATAAAGAAAAAGGCAATTCTAATTTAAAATTGCCTAATAATAGTGACATGCTTCAATTTGATAACCATTAAAATTTTGTTGATAATGAAATCAATTATATTTATATTTTCATTAATTTTTATATCGTTTATTGGCTTTGCTCAAAACGATACCTTGTTTGATTTAGGTGAAATCAACATTAAGCAGACTTACGAACCAATTTTAATAAGTACCAATAAAGTGCCTTTAAAACCAACAGTTCCTAATTTTGTTAAAGATAAACCAGATGCACAACAATATTCTTTCGCAGATATTGTAGCTAAAGTAAATTATCAAGCAGAAGATATTCGTCCTGTAAAAATTTTACCTAAAGAAAACGACAAACAAGCGTTCTTTTATACCAAAGCTGGATTCGGAACTCAACTAACACCTTTGTTGCAAATTGGAATTACCAATCCAAATCAAGAAAAATATAGAGCAAGTTTAAATACAGATTTTATATATTCTAAAAATAATAATCCAAAATATCAGTCGTACTACGATTTGAATATTCAAGGAAAAGGAGAGTACTTCTTAAAAGAAAAGGTAAGTATTGGTGGAAATATTGGTGTTGGTATAGACAATTATCATTTCTATGGATTTCCAGATTCATTAGACTACAGCAAAGATTCGCTTAAAAACTTATACAAGCGATTTGGTGCAGCTATTCAGCTAAAAAATATAGATACTGCAAATTTTAATTATTATACTACCATTGGATTTAATAACACTTCTAACAAACTCAACCAAAAAGAAACCAATATAGATGTAAAATTAGGTGGTTCGTATTTCTTTAAACAACACTACGGTTTTGGTGTTGATTTCTTGGCCAACAACATTAACTTTAAAACAGATACATCAAATACCAATCGTTTTTCTATTGGCGTAGTTCCTGCTGCAAAAATTAAATTCAAATTCTGGGATTTGTCTGCTGGTGCAAACATCATGATTACGAATAAAAAGTTTTATGTATATCCACACATTCAAAGTGCTTTAAAAGTATATAAAGATTATTTAACTATATATAATGAATGGAATTCTGTTTTAAAAATAAACGGTTTAAATTCAACATCTAGAATAAATCCTTTTATTAATGATGATTTATATAAAAATTCTATTAGAGAAACAAGAACTTTTGCTGGTGTTAAAGTTGGTGTAAAAGGATTTTCTGCCGATGTTAGATTTAGTCAACTCGTAGATCATTGGCAACAACAATTTGTAGGTTTTGAAAATGCAGATAATATTTATCAATATCAAATGAATTATATAAAATCAGTTAAATCATGGAATCCACATTTTGCACTTGGCTACGATTATAAAAATACATTTGGTGTTACTACTTCATTCGATTATTATATTTATAGCAATAACGATACTACAACTTCTTATTTGCCAAATTTAGATTTGAATGCATCTTTCTATTATAATTGGAAAGATAAATTATTCGTAAACTTAGGTATGCAATATTTAGGTAAAATGAATGGCGTTGAAGCTACTACTACACCAAATTTGTACAACATCAATAAAATTGATGGCGTAATTGATTTGAATATTAGTGCGTCGTATTTCATCAACAAACACATTGGTTTCTTTATAGATTTGAATAATTTTGGCTTTCAGAAATATCAAAGATTTTACCAATATCCAACTTATGGCTTCCAAGCTATTGGTGGTGTAAAGATATCTTATTAACTTTACACCAATGATTCAGTATATTCAAGAGTTGTTGTATCAACACGATTGCGTAATAATTCCTGGTTTTGGTGCCTTTATCACCAACTATCAGAAAGCAGTTATTGATAAACATCAAAACAAAATTGCACCACCAAAAAAATCTATTGCATTTAATAAATTATTGAATAGCAACGACGGATTATTAATTAATCATGTAAAAGAGCAAGAAAATTGTAGTTATACCGAAGCACAAGTTAAAGTGAATCAGTTTGTGGAAGAAGCTAAGCAAACAATAAGCAAACAACAATCACTTTTATTTAAAAATATAGGACGATTTTATTTAGACCACGAACAAAACTGGATTTTTGAACCAGATACTACTACCAATTATTTGTTAGATACTTTTGGCTTGCCTACATTGCCTTTATATCCAATAAAACGATTAGCAGCACCAAGTGTTGTAGTGCAAAATACTATACAAGAAACTACAAGTTCTGTTAGTGTTAATGAAAATACAGTTGAACAAAAAACAAATTCATCAAAAGGATATTGGTTTACGGCATTCTTAGCACTTGCATTAATAGCAACTATTGCAAGTTTAAGTATCAATAAAATCAATCAGCAAAATGTTGCTTGGGCTTCTATGTTCGATTATTTTAATAATAATACAAATATTATTGAAGATAATAATGAAACGATTGCTAATACAAATAATATAGCAACTACTGATGAAACTGTAGAAGATATTATTGTTGAAGAGAAAAACGAAGCAATTACTACTATAGAAAATACTACTGCACCTACAAATACAGAAACAGTTGCTACAACAGTGGTAGAAAATAAAGCTCCAGAAGTTACTACGCCAGTTGTACAAAAAACAGATAGCTATATTTTAATTGGCTCTTTCTTAGATGAAACCAATGCGTTAAAATTACAACAAGAAGTCAATGCCAACTATCAAACGGTAATTGAACACAAAGGAGCTTTGTATAGAGTGTTAATTGCTACAACGCACAATAATATAGACCAATATTTACAAGAAATTAAATCAGCTGTAAATAGCAGAGCTTATATTTATTGTGTAAAATGTAATATTTAATTTTATATTTTGATTACTTGTACCGATATACAAAAAGCTTACGGCAGTTTACAAGTTTTAAAAGGTATTTCATTAGAAATTAATAAAGGAGATGTCGTAGCAATTACTGGTCCATCTGGTGCAGGAAAATCTACGCTGTTACATATTTTAGGTACATTAGACAAGCCAGATAATGGTTCTGTGACAATTAATAATACACTGGTATCATCTTTAAATGATAATGCATTGTCTAATTTTAGAAATAATAGTCTTGGATTTGTATTTCAGTTTCATCACTTATTACCAGAGTTTACTGCTTTTGAAAATGTAGCAATGCCAGCTTGGATTGCCAAAAAGAAAGACAGCGAAGTAAAACGCAGAGTAGAAGAATTATTGGATTTTATGGGATTGAAAGACAGAATGCAACACAAACCAAATGAATTGTCTGGTGGAGAACAACAACGCGTTTCTGTAGCACGAGCTTTAATGAATCAACCAGTAGTAGTACTAGCAGATGAACCAACAGGAAATTTAGATTCAGAACGCTCTGAAGAATTGCATCAACTATTTTTTGATTTAAAAAATGCCTTTCAACAAACTTTTGTCATCGTAACACACAACGAACAATTTGCCAACAAAGCCGATAGAAAAATTATACTAAAAGACGGTTTATTAGTGCAGTAATTGATGTGCAACGACATATATTTTAAGAATCAAAAAAAACAACAGCTTATTTCATATCTACACTTATAATTATTTTACTTAGAGGCGTATAAGTAATATGTAGTGTGTCGCCAATAGCTAAATTTTTGAGGTCAATATTAGATTGAGTTAATTCGTAATCATAAAGTTTAATATCGTTTTCTAAATTTAATATATAGGTATCTTGTTTAGATTCCATGGATAAAATTTGTAGTGTTTCATTTAATTTATAACCATTTTTTATATTTTTTTAGATAAATATAATCTTTATAATAAATAATATATATATATATATATATATATAGCTATTGTGCATAGACTAATTGGTATTATATATGAACTCTTGTAGATAATAAAGTAGATAAGAATAAAGAAGAAGTTCAATACAGCAGTGCCAAAGAATATTTTATTTCTCAAATATTTCTCATATTGAATAAGTCGTCTTAAAAGTGCTATATCTTTATCATTTAACGGTTCTTGCATTTTATAAAGTTATTAAAATAAAAAAAGAGAATCTTTTAAGATTCTCTTACTAGTAGCGGGAACAGGACTCGAACCTGTGACCTTCGGGTTATGAGCCCGACGAGCTACCTACTGCTCCATCCCGCGATGTGACTGCAAATATACAACAAAATGTATGGCATTACAAATTTACTTGTTATGATATAGTTATATCAACTACTATTTTAATTTCCTTAACATTTTATCATATCATAAAAAGTTGTTATCTTTAATTTTAATGCAACATCAAGCTGGTTATGTTAATATTTTAGGGAAACCTAATGTTGGAAAGTCTACACTCATGAATGCTCTAGTAGGAGAGAAGATGTCTATTATTACTTCTAAAGCACAAACTACTAGACATAGAATTTTAGGTATTGTTAATGGAGCAAATTTTCAAATTATTTTTTCTGATTTACCTGGAATTATAAAACCTGCGTACAAAATGCATGAATCAATGATGCAATTTGTAAAAGTGTCTTTAGAAGATGCCGATGTGTTTATTTATATGGTAGAATTAGGTGATAAGCCAGAAAATCAACCAGAAGAATATCAAAAAATAAAGCAATTAAATGTGCCAACTATTCTGTTGCTGAATAAAGCAGACTTAGCAGAACACGATATTGTGAGTCATCAACTAGAACTTTGGCAAAACGATTTTAAAGAAGCTACAGTATTACCATTTTCTGCAAAATTTCATGTAAATCCTGATAAATTGATAGATTTAATATTGAAATATTTACCAGAATCTGATCCATATTTTGATAAAGATGCTTTAACAGACAGACCAGAAAGGTTTTTCGTTTCTGAAATTATTAGAGAAAAGATTTTTTTGAACTACAAGCAAGAAATTCCTTATTCAAGCGAAGTAGTTTGTACTTATTTTATGGAAGATGGTGATATTATTAAAATTTCAGCAGATATTTATGTAGCAAGAGACAGTCAGAAACCAATTTTAATAGGAAAAAATGGAAGTATGCTTAAAAAAGTAGGTACACAAGCAAGAAAAGATTTAGAAGAATTTTTTCAAAAGAAAGTATACTTAGAAACCTTTGTTAGAGTAGCAGATAATTGGAGAAATAAAGACTCGCAATTACGCAAATTTGGCTATAGAGATTATTAATTTCAAACATAGTTTTAATATTTATATAATTTTGTTTAGTTTAAAGACTAACTTATATTATTAAATAAATTATCTTCGGTATAAAAAACATTGCCATTAATAATTCTTGCAGGTGAAGTATAACGATGTGCTTCTGTTTTTCCAATTGCCATAATGTGTAGTACTGTCCAACCTTTGGCTTTCAAATAATCTGAAACCATAGACCGATGACATCGCGACCAAAGTGCTTCGGCACACATATACGCTGTAGTTTGTTGTAGTGCAATCTGTTCTAAATTAACAATTGCATTTTTAAAGCTGTCGGTTTCCATATAATCAGCATAAGCTCTAAAAGAAGCATTACGCCAACGCGTATTTTTAGAATTTTTATTTATCTTTCGTCTTCCGCCTAAACTCAGCATATGCAAATATTCAATGCCATTTTCTGGTAAAAATTGCTGTAAGTTTTCTTTATCAAATTGCGGAAACTTGCGAGAACCTGGCAGACTTCTAATATCTACTAACATTTTTATTTTATAAGATTGTAGCATTGCTAAAAAGGTATCTATGCTATGCGTAGAATGTCCAATGGTATAAATAATATGTTGGGTATTAGTTTTCATTGTTTGCTAATAGTGCTTGAAGATACTTGTCAATATACAACTGTTTGTCTTTCGATTGATATTGTTGAATATATCTTGGATGTTCTAGAACTGTAAGTCGGTCGAACAATTTAGCTTGTGGATTTAATTTGTCTATAAATATAGCATTTTTCTTACCTAAAATAAAGACTTCAGTAGTATCTAATCCAATGGTAATTTGTTTTTGAAGCATGGCAATCATAAATGGTTTTACGGCTTCAAAAAGTAAACGATTATCGTAGTAATTGGCATTTAACCAATTGCCTTTTTTTGATTGTTGAACTATAGCCAAAGGAAAAGGCGAGTTGATATAAAAGTTACTATAAAAGTTTTTTACACCACCTAATTGTTCAATCATATCATATATAAAAACAGAAGATAATTCATGAGTGTGTGCCGATTGCATTGGAATACCACAAACCAGTTCTAATCGTTTGGTATCAGTAAATGGAATGCCAGTAACACCAGCACCATGTCTGCTAGGATTAATGCCTATGATAAATTTACGCTTCTTAATATCATTATAATACTGATGATAAAATTGCTGCATTACCACCATTGTTTCTGAGTTATCTGCAAACGGATTGATTACCTTAAAACCATTAGGCAAAGCACCAGTAAACGATAACGCTTCATTAAACGCAATTACTTTATCTGCAAATGTTTTTGGCATCAACTCAATATAAGATAAACAGTGTAAAAAACTAAATAGTGATTTATTTTTTAATAAGTTTCAGTTGGTTTAATTATTATACTATTTAATTAAAATTAGATGCAACGGCAATAAAAAATAATGGAAGTAAATCAAAAGGTATTAAACCCAAATTAGGCATTAGATACTTTTTATACCATGAGTTGCACACACATGGTTGCTCAAATTGAAGTATTTAATACTTCTAGTTCTAAATAAGTTTATTTTAAAAAGATGCTGAAATCTACCTGTTCGGTACCATGTCAGCCGACAGGTAGAGACAGGAAGTTCAGCATCTAGTATAATTTAATAAATATTGTTTTTTCTAATAAAATAGAAGTAGTATGCACTTTTTTAATACATTAATAATATATTAGTTATTCGTGTTTCTAAAAATGATTTGTCCGTCTATGCTGTCTGCTAAAATAGTTTTGTCTTTTTCTACTTTATCTGCCAATATCATTTTAGATAGTTCATTAATGATTTCTTTGTTGATTAATCTTTTTAATGGTCTTGCTCCAAATGTTGCATCATAACCTTCGTCTGCTAAGAAATCGACTAATTCTCCTGTATATTCTAATTGTATATCCATTTTAGATAATTGTTTTACTAAACTATCTAACTGAATTTTTACTACTGCTTTTAAATCAATTGGCAATAATGGTTTGAACATAATCACTTCATCAATTCTATTAAAAAATTCTGGTTTTAAAACTCTTTTTAACGCTTCGAATATTTGAGCTTTAGAAGTTTCGGTAGCTGCAAATACATCATCTTCATTTTTAACTTCGTCGAAATTTTGTTGTATTAAATGAGAACCTATATTAGATGTCATAATAATAATAGTATTTTTAAAGTCAACTATTCTACCTTTATTATCCGTTAATCGTCCATCTTCTAACACTTGTAGTAAAATATTAAATACATCTGGATGTGCTTTTTCAATTTCATCTAACAAAACAACAGCATAAGGTTTATTGCGAACAGCTTCTGTTAACTGACCACCTTCATCGTAGCCAACATAACCTGGAGGCGAACCAATTAAACGAGAAACACTGTGTTTTTCCATGTACTCGCTCATATCAATTCGTATCATTGCTTTTTCATCATCAAACAACAATTCTGCTAAAGCTTTAGCTAATTCGGTTTTACCAACACCAGTTGTTCCTACAAACAAGAAAGAACCAATTGGTTTATTTGGATCTTGTAAACCAGCTCTGCTTCGTCTAATAGCATCAGCAACTGCAACAATGGCTTCATCTTGACCAACCACTCTGTTGTGTAAATAATCTTCTAGATGTAGCAGTTTGTCTTTTTCAGTTTGTAGCATTTTGGTAATTGGAATGCCTGTCCATTTAGAAACAATTTCTGCAATTTCATTAGCTTCAACTTCTTCCTTCATCAATCTACTATCGCTTTTTAATGCTTGAATTTGTTCTTCTAATACTACTAAGTTTGCTTCAGCATCTTTTATTTTACCATAACGCAATTCTGCTACTTTTCCGTAGTTGCCATTTCTTTCTTCAGCATCAGCTTGGAGTTTAAAGTTTTCTATATTTTGTTTTTCTAATTGGATTTTGTCAACAATATCTTTTTCGCTTTGCCAAGTAGCTTTTAATTCGTTTCGTTTATCGTTAAGTTCTGCTAGTGTTTTAGACAATTCTTCGACTTTACTGGTGTTGTTTTCTCTTTTTAAAGCTTCTCTTTCAATTTCAAGCTGTCTAATTTTTCTATCTAATTCATCGAGTTCTTCAGGAACAGAATCCATTTCTAAACGCAATTTTGCAGCAGCTTCATCAATTAAATCGATAGCTTTATCTGGTAAAAATCTGTTGGTAATATATCTATTAGATAATTCAACAGCAGCAATAATAGCTTCGTCTTTAATAGTTACCTTATGATGATTTTCGTAGCGTTCTTTCAATCCACGCAAAATAGAAACTGCATCTTCTACACTTGGTTCTTGTACCATAACTTTTTGAAATCTTCTTTCGAGAGCTTTATCTTTCTCAAAATACTTTTGATATTCATTTAAAGTGGTAGCACCAATAGACCGTAATTCGCCACGAGCCAAAGCAGGTTTTAAAATATTGGCAGCATCCATAGCACCATCGCCACCACCACCAGCACCAACTAATGTATGAATTTCATCTATAAACAAAATAATTTGTCCGTTTGAATCAACTACATCTTTAATCACAGCTTTTAATCTTTCTTCGAACTCGCCTTTGTATTTAGCACCAGCAATTAAAGCACCCATATCTAAAGAAAATATAATTTTAGATTTTAAGTTTTCAGGAACATCACCAGATATAATTCTATGAGCAATACCTTCTGCAATTGCAGTTTTACCAACGCCAGGTTCGCCAACTAAGATTGGATTATTTTTGGTTCTTCGAGAAAGTATGTGTAATACTCTACGAATTTCTTCATCTCTACCAATAACAGGATCGAGTTTGTTTTCTTTTGCTAATTCATTTAGATTTTTAGCATATTTTTCTAATGCATTAAAATTCATATCGGCACTTGGATTATTTACTGTTGATCCTTTTCGTAATTCTTTAATTGCTTCGGTTAAATTTTTAGTATTAATGCCTGCGTCTTTCAAAATTTTGGAAGTTTCGTCATTTACAGAAAGCAATGCCAACAACAAATGTTCTACTGAAACGAATTCATCGCCAAATTCTTTTAAATAGGAATTGGCTTTCATTAAAACTTGTGCTAAATTTTGAGATGGATATTTTACACTATCGTTAGTTACAGTTGCTTGTTTGCTTAATAATGTATCTACAACTGTATTGATGTTATTTGTATTGACACCCAATTTTTTGAATAAATATGGTGTAATGTCTTTGTCTGTATTAAGAATAGCTTTGAGTAAATGCAAAGTATCCATAGTACTGTGTTTATCATTAAAAGCCAACTGTTGAGCATTGGCTATTATTTCTTGTGATTTTATGGTATAATTATTTGGATTCATTTTTTTATTTTAGCTTAGATACATCAAAAAATATACCGCTGACAAAATGTTAGTATTTTTATAATACGATAGGAAAATTTGTCTGTTAAATTATATTTTTTACGACAAAAAGGCAATAGAATATTAGAATTAGCAGATGCTTACTTCTTCAAATTATCACAATTGGTTTTGCTACAGTTGCCATACAATGTTAATGAATGTGTTTTAATTTCTTGAAGAAATAATTCGGAAGCTGATTTTTTTACTAACTGTAATCTTGGATCGCAGAACTCAAATACTTTACCACAGTCCATACAAATTAAGTGGTCGTGCTGTCTGCTACCATATGCTTTTTCATACATGGCATGATTTTCTCCAAACTGGTGCTTGGTGACTAAATCACAATTGACCAATACATCTAGTGTGTTATAAACGGTAGCTCGACTTACATTAATATTATTATTTCTTATTTGTATGTATAAATCTTCTGCATCAAAATGGTCATCTCTATTGTAAATGGTTTCTAGTATAATGAATCGCTCTGGCGTTTTACGCAATTTATTTTTTTCAATATAATTGGTAAATATTTGTTTTGCTTCTAAATATATTTTTTCTGTAGCAGTATTCATTACATAGCAAAGATAAGGAATTAAGCCAAATTCAGTATAATTTAGAATTGCAAAAGAATAGATCCCGTATATTTTTCGTTCTTCAAATTTTCATTCATCAGCGTTCTCTATCGAGTAACTCTGATGGGAAATTTAATGTCTTAGTCAACTTGTGTTTAAATTTTAGAAATAGGTTTACTATATTTAGAAAGAATAAAATACTATGCAACATCAAATTACAACATTAGCACAATATCACGAAGCGTATAAAAAGAGCGTAGAACAACCTGAGGATTTTTGGAGCGATATTGCTTCAAGCTTTACATGGAGAAAAAAATGGGATACTGTTTTAGATTGGGAATTTAAAACACCAAGCATAAAATGGTTTGATGGTGGACAACTCAACATTACCGAAAATTGTTTAGACAGACACTTGGCTACGCAAGGTGATAAAGTTGCCATTATTTGGGAACCAAACGATCCGAATGAAGCTGAAAGAAGATTGACATATAAAGAACTGCATCAAGAAGTTTGCAAATTTGCTAATGTTTTAAAAAATTATGGTGTTATAAAAGGTGATAGAGTTTGTTTGTACATGCCTATGATTCCAGAATTGGCCATTGCTGTATTGGCTTGTGCTAGAATTGGTGCTATACATTCTGTAGTATTTGCAGGATTTTCGGCTAAATCGCTTTCTGATAGAATTAATGATTCTTCTTGTAAAATATTGGTTACTGCTGATGGTTTGTATCGTGGCGAAAAAACAGTTCCTTTAAAAGATATTTGCGATGAAGCACTGCTATCGTGTAATAGTATAGAAAAGGTTATTGTATATCAAAGAACCAATCAATCCATTCATTTTGATGAAAGCAGAGATGTGTATTGGCAAGATGCAATGCAAAATGCTAGTAGCGAGTGCGAAGCTACGACAATGGAAAGTGAAGATGAATTGTTTATTTTATATACTTCTGGTTCTACAGGAAAACCCAAAGGCGTAGTACACACTTGTGGTGGTTATATGGTATATACTTATTATACCTTTATTAATGTATTTCAGTATGAGCCCAATGATATTTATTGGTGTACCGCAGATATTGGTTGGATAACTGGTCATTCGTATATTGTTTATGGACCTTTATTAGCTGGAGCTACCACGGTGATGTTTGAAGGTGTACCTACATTTCCAGATGCAGGAAGATTTTGGCAAGTCTGCGATAAATTGAAAGTAACTAAATTTTATACTGCACCAACGGCTATTCGTGCATTAATGGCAAAAGGTTTAGAGTATGTAAATACTTACAAATTAGATTCCTTAAAAGTAATTGGCTCTGTTGGCGAACCTATTAATGCAGAAGCGTGGCATTGGTATAACGAATATATAGGAAAGAAAAAATGTCCAATTGTAGACACTTGGTGGCAAACAGAAACTGGTGGCATTATGATTTCACCTATTCCAAATGTAATTGCTACTAAGCCAACTTATGCTACTTTGCCTTTGCCAGGCATTCAACCTTGTTTGGTAGATAATGATGGCAATGAACTTTTAGAAAATAATGTAGAAGGATTGTTGTGTATTCAGTTTCCATGGCCTTCTATATTAAGAACTACTTATGGCGATCATGAACGATGTAAACTGACTTATTTCAGTACTTTTGAAAATAAATATTTTACTGGAGATGGTTGTAGAAGAGATTACGATGGTTATTATAGAATTATAGGTAGAGTTGATGATGTAATTAATGTAAGCGGACACCGATTAGGAACAGCAGAAGTTGAAAATGCGATTAACGAACATCCTAATATTATTGAAAGTGCTGTTGTAGGTTTTCCGCATGATATAAAAGGACAAGGTATTTATGCTTTTGTCATTACAGATGGTAATGAAACAACAGAAAACTTTAATCAGTCGGTTTTAGATGTAGTAACTAAATATATTGGTGCAATTGCTAAACCAGATAAAATACAAGTAGTATCTGGATTGCCGAAAACTAGAAGTGGTAAAATAATGCGCCGTATTCTACGAAAAGTGGCTGAAAAAGACATCAGTAATTTAGGTGATACTAGTACTTTATTAGATCCAAGTGTAGTAGAAGAAATTATAAAAGGAGCAGGATTGTAGAGCGTGTAGAATGAGTTGCAATATTATTTCTACCTAGTGAAGATAGCAACAAGGTTTAATTTAGTCTTCATAAATATCTAGACTCAACTTATTAAAGCATCTTTTTTTAAGTCATCGGCGAGTTCTTCTCCCAAATATTTTTCTATGATATTATGTATAATATAAATGACTGGCGTTAGTAAAACTGCTACTATAAACTTATAAATATAATTGCCTATACAAATTGTAAGCACTAATGAAAATGCCCAAGGATTTCCTGTTATATACTTTGGTATTAAATAGAAAGCAATAAATAATACTACAAAACTATCTATTAATTGAGATACTAATGTTGATCCAGTTGAACGCAACCAAATATATTTTTCGCCTGTATGTTTTTTTATTTTATGAAATACTACAACATCTATTAATTGTCCTAATAGAAAAGCAATTAATGAACCAACTATAATTGCAATACCTTGTCCAAATATTTGTTGGAAAGCATTTTGCATATTAGGTACACCTCCACTTGCTTTAGAAGTAATCCACCAATCTGCTGGCACCAATTTAATCGCTAAATAAAAAATTAGAAATGCATAAGCTAATAATCCAACTGTTAAGTTCGATAAAAATTTAACGCCTCTTGTTCCATAGTATTCATTAATAATATCAGTCATAACAAAAACGACAGGCCACAATAATACACCTGTTGTTAAATTAAATGAGAAATTATTATTAAATATATTCAAATTAATTGGCTGTAATCCTAAGGTAGCTTCTAATGAAAATATTTTAATGCCAATTACTTCTGCAACCAATGCATTACAAATAAAAATGCCACCAAGAATAATAAATAATCTTGTGCTTTTATCTTTTATGATGTTTGTAATCATTAATCTAAAGCTACTGTTTTTAATACCAATAAATTCATTGCATTATTCGGTAATCCTTTTACATTTTTATGTACAAAGCGAGTAATTTCATCGTAGTATAAAGGAATAATTGGTGCGTCTTTTATCATGATATTTTCTAATTGATGATATAATTGTTTCGCTTTAGCATCATCTATCGTTGAAATGGCTTGTTCATATAATTTATCGTAATTAGTATTTTTATAAAAAGTATAATTTGGTGGTGCACCATAACCACTATAAAATAATGACAAATAATTTTCACCATCAGGATAATCGCCAATCCAAGATGCTCTAAAAACTTCTACTTCATTTTTACGCATGGCTTCTCTTAAAAAAGCAGCTGGTGTATTTTCAATCTTTGTTTTAATACCAATATTCTTAAATTCTTTCGCAATAAAAGTTATTAAATCTTGATAGGTTGGATTAGAATATATCGTAATCTCATCAACACCATTTCCATTTGGATAACCTGCTTCTGCTAATAATTGTTTTGCTTTTTCTATATCAAAATCATATCCTTTCACAGTGTTTGCATCAAAATCTGCCATACCAGCAGGAATAATTCCATTGATTGCAGGAACACCTATACCATTTCTAAGATATTCAATCATTTTCTTTCTATCAATAGCATAGTTTAATGCTTGTCTAACTTTCTGATTTTTGAGAGCTTCGCAAGGTTGTTTTCCCATAGAAATACCTAAGTATTCGGTATTCATATATGGCATTTTAATAAAATTGAGTTTATCTTTCCATTCTGGCAATAATTCACCTGTTGGCGATAATAACTTGTCTTTATAAGCAACATCTAAACCAGTCATAAAATCGAGTTTTCCTTGTGCAAACTGATTGAACTCTGCTCCTTTATCTGCTATAAAACTAATGCGAATACCATTCAAATAAGGCAATGGTTTTCCTGCTGCATCGTGTTCAAAATAGTTATCATTTTTAGTTAAAATCAATACATTGTTTTCTTCCCAACGCACCATTTTAAAAGGTCCAGTACCACAAGGATTTGCACGAAAATCTTTACCAAAATGGTCTACCACTTCTTTTGGCACAACCGAACAATATTGTAAAGTCAACAAACCAAGAAAAGGTCTAAAAGCATGTTGCAACTGAATTTGAAGCGTAGTATCATCAATAGCTACAAAAGGATTCTCGTCGATTACTTTTCCGTTAAACAACCAAGCTCCTGTTGAAGCAATTGTAGTATCAATTATTCTATTAAAAGAATATACAAAATCCGAAGCAGTTACTTTTCGTCCTTTACCATCTTTAAATAAATCGTTATCGTGAAAAAAAACATCATTTCTTAAATGAAAAGTATATGTTTTTCCATCTTCAGTAATTGTCCACGATTTGGCAATACATGGTTGTACATTCAATTGTTCATCTATTTGTACCAATCCGTTATAAATTTGATTATCGCACCACATGGTCGCTTGGTCTTTTGCAAATGCAGGATCTAAAGAAGTTAAACCAGCACTAATGTTTAATTTAAATACATCGCTTTTTTGCTTTCCATTTGAATTGCACGATACTATAAAGAGTACAGCAATTATATATATTATTTTTTTCATCAACTCTTAGTGTTTTAGGAATAAATCAATCTGTGTATCAATCATTTTTTTGTATTCTTCATTGATTAAATTTCCATTGGCATCTATATTTTCATCAATAGCAGATAATGGTAGTTTTAGATGCATCACTTCCATTTTTAAATGATGTAAAATATTAGAAAATTGATCAATGCCTCTTAAATTTCCAGCTCTACCAGCAGCAACACCAGTAATGCATGCTCTTTTACCATGAAAGCAGGATTTTACATCTGTTGCATCTATAAATGCTTTTAGTGTTCCAGGAAAACTGCCGTTATACTCTGGAATGATAAAAATATATTTTGTAGTTGGTTGCAATATACCTTCTTCTATACTTACTAATTGTGGATTTTTTGGAACAGTATTGTAAAAATCGGTAAAAATAGTTTTATCTACATTTTCAAGTGTAAAGAAGAAATGCTTTACATTTTTTTCGCCTAATAAATAATCGTAATAATTGGCTACTTTTCTCGACTGACTATTAGGTCTTGGTGTTCCATGAAAAAGTGTAATCATATCTCAATTGCTTTGTAGCAAAGATAGTTATTCAATAAATACTTCGATTGAAAAATCTGAACACTTTGTTTGTAACATAGTCCATATAATAGAAAAACAATCTATACAACTTATTGTAAAGTTAACTTTTCTTTAAAATAATTTACATTTAATGTAAATTATTTGTTAATTATTAGTTATCTTAACCTAAGATAATTTATGCTGATATTATAAATTAAAATAATATGAAACATTTGTTTAAGATTTTAGCGGTTATTGTTATGTTTCCTAATATAAATTGGGCTCAACAATCATCTATTACTATTCCAGGAACTACTGTAATTCCTGCTAGAAAAGTTAATGGAACACTAGATGATTTAACCGATTTTGCTCAAAGAAATCAAGTGCCTTTTAAAATGCCAGATGGTACAATATTATATACAGATATTTATCTACCAATATTACAAGACAGCTTAACTTTTGATTTTGAAATTCCAATTATTAATCAAACAGTTAAGTTGGTTGTATTACAAAAAGGTTTCCAATATTTAATCTACGATTCCATAAATGGTCAACCTAATCCAAATCCATATCAATTACCAATGATTTTGGAGAGAACACCATATAATAAAAATGGTGGCGATGTTGATATAGGTTCAGCTATGTCTTTATTAGGATATGCTGCTGGAGTACAAGATATGCGTGGTAGATATACTTCGCAAGGTGCTTACTTGCCTTTATATTCTGATAGTTGGAAAAAAACACCATATCATAATTATACACATGTTTTAGATGTTACTGATATTACTGATCCAAGAAATGGAAATAATCATGAAGATGGATATAATACAGTGGAATTTATTAAAAACCAACTTACCAGAAAATATGACTTAAACAGAGATGGTATTTATGATAATACTGATTTGGTGTTTAATGGTTCTATTGGAACTTTTGGTGCATCTGCTTTAGGTTATAATCAGTTTCAAGCAGCAGCAGCTCATAAAATAGATCCAACACAACCTGGTTTAAAATGTTTATTTCCTATTGTTGGACCTCTAGAATTTTATAAAAGTACAGGATTTCATAATGGTTGTTTTCGTCATATGTTGGTCAATGGTTGGTTAAGAGGTCAGATTAAAGATATAGATGATGATATGATTCCTTACGACCAAGGAATTGATGACACACTACATTCTTCTGTTGATTATAATATGCCAAATAAATTTTATGCAGCAAACAAAGCTATCGACCATTTTGTAACAGTACAATATGAAGGCTATCCTGCTGGTTATTATCCAAATTCTATTGGAAGAAAAGATATGGATGGAAGTAAAGCAATGGTCGATATGTATGGAGAAGGTAGTGCTACTGGTACTTATTCTAGATATACCAATATGGAAGTGCCAAGTTTTCAAGTTGCTGGCTGGTGGGATATTTTTGTAGATGGAACGATTGAAACACATAATTTATTAAGAGGCAATCTAAGCGAAAAAAGAGATATGCAAAAAATTGTAATTGGACCTTGGGCACATCAAACAATTACTTCATCTACTACTGGCGATAAAACTTATCCTGATAACATAAAAGATATTACAAAAATTGACATTGCAAACTTTGGTACTGATTTAGATTTAGGTGGAATTGTTCAGTCTGAATTAATTAGCTGGTTTAGATACAATTTAAATTATCATGGACAAAATAGTGTTGGCGAACCAAAAATTTTAATTCCAAAAACAAATACTTGGCAAAAAATTATTCCAAATGTTGTTGATGCTAAATTTCCTGCTAATGATTACAAAATTCCATTTACTTATTTATTGAATTTTTTACTAGCAAAAGACGGTTTAAAACAAATTCCTATTACAGTTCGTTTGTTTGGCTTGTTGCCAATCGACTTAAAAATTGATATTCCAAAGCTAGACAAACCTATTATTGAAGGTGTTAGTAGTTCTAGTGAAATTACAGGCATTCCATATCAAGAATTTCAAGATGTACCTGCTGTAAGAATGTATGTTGTTGGTGCTTCTGATGATGATGGTAGCAATTCTGTTGCTGGCAATTATTGGTTATCCGCTGATACTTTTCCTATTCCAAATGTAACTTGGAAAAACATGTATCTACACAATAATGGTTCTTTAGATTTTACTGCACCAACTACTGATGAAGGTTTTGGTTTATATGTTCACGATCCAGATGATCCTGTTTATACTATTGGCGGTGGTAACATGATTGTAAAAACACCACAAGGCGACAGAGATAATCAAGGACAAATGAATTTGGCTGATCCGAGATATGCTCCTTACACTATGGACAGAGCAGGTGTTCTAAAATATGAAACAGAAATTCTTACCGACTCATTGTCTATAGTTGGATTTCCTAAATTTAAACTTTGGGCAAAAACAAATCCTGGTAATGCAGTTGGTGGTTTAACCGATTGTGATTTTTATGTAAGAGTTGTAGATGTATATCCTGATGGAAAAGAGTTATTTGTTGTAGAAGGTGGTGTAAATGCAAGAGCTAGAGAGTTTGCTAAATCTATTGCCATTGGTGCAGAAAATGATGATGCTCCATTTTCTAACATCAATGCAGGCGAATTGTATGAATACTATTTTCAAATGTATCCAATTGCTTATACTTTCGCTAAAGATCATAAAATTAAAATACTCATTAGTAGTAGTAATTTTCCAAGATTTCAATCTAATGCCAATGTTCCTATTGAAGATGGTGGATTTTTTAGAAGACAACCATCAGACGGACAAACTTATACTTTTAAAGGAATTGAGTATGCTCCAAGAACTTCGGTACAAAGAATTGCTTTCTCTAATGTTTATCCAACACATATTGAATTACCAGTATTTGGAAGTACTAATTTAATTACTGGAATCAAACATAATAATACCAAAGCCAATTGGGAAGTGCAGTTATTTCCAAATCCTAATGATGGTTTGTTTAGTGTATTGATTAATAAAAATGGTGAATATTTAGCCAATATATACAATAGTATTGGTCAGAAAGTTTTAACAAAAAACATGAACGACCAAGCTAGTTTTGACATCAGTCATTTAAGTAGTGGGCAGTATTATATAGAAATTATTAGTAATAATAATAGTAACGAGAGAATAACAAAATCATTCCAAATATTTTAAATAGCTAGAAATGAAGTTGATTATAAGTTTTTGTTTGTCATTAATATTGTCAAGCATCATTTTTGCAGAAAACATAGTCATTAAAGGAAATGTAAAAGACAAAGAAAATGAAACACTAATTGGTGCCAATGTTATAATTGTAGGTACAACCATTGGAACAGTAACTGATATTGATGGAAATTTTACAATAGAAGGAGATATTACGCTTCCTGCTAAAATTGAAATTTCTTATTTAGGTTATGCTACTCAATCTTTTGATATTAGTTCTAATAATCAATCTATAAATGTTATTTTAACTGATGAAGCTTTAAAAATTAGTGATGAAGTAGTTATTTCTGCTTCTAGAATTAGTGAGAAAATTACCGAATCGCCTTCTTCTATTCAAAAACTAAGTGCCAAACAGATACAAGCTGCTGCTAGTGGCGATTTCTATCAAAGTTTGGGCAATTTAAAAGAAATAGACATTACTACTTCTAGTATGGGATTTCAAGTGTTCAATACTCGTGGATTTAATACTACAGCACCAGTTCGTGTTGTACAATTTATAGATGGAATGGACAACCAAGCACCTGGTTTAAATTTTCCTGTTGGTAATTTAGTAGGTGCATCTGATTTAGATTTACAAAGTGTAGAAATTATTTCTGGTGCTTCTTCGGCTTTGTATGGTGCCAATGCTTTTCAAGGTATTATTGCTATGGAAACAAAATCGCCTTTTGATTATGATTGTTTACAATTTAAAGTTAAAGGTGGTTCTAATGCTATGTTTAATGGTCAACTAAGATATGCCAAGGCATTTGGTAAAAAAAAATGGGGAAAAGACAAAATAGGATTTAAAATTACTGGCGAATATTTTAGAGCTAAAGATTGGATTGCTGATGATGCTGAAGCCAATACTTATGGTGATGTTACTGCCAATGTAAATGTAAGTCAAGTAGTGAGACAATTGCAATATGGAGCAGATTCTTTAAAATTTACTTCTTTAAATGCTTATTTAGATTTTTATCCAGAAGCATTGCCTGGTTATGTTGAAATTAATGCACCAGGTTATAGAGAAAAAGAATTGAGCGACAATAACACCAATAGCATTAAAGCCAGTTTTGGATTATATGCTAAACCTAATGATGATGTTGATTTAGAATATCTATATAAATTTGGACGAGGCACGGCTATTTATCAAGGTTCTAACAGATATAGTGTTAAAAATATTTTATTCCAACAACACAAAATAGAAGCACAATGGAAAGGTTTAAATGTTAAAGCATACACTACGCTAGAAAATGCTGGAGACAGCTACGATTTAGTTTTTGGTGCTATTAATTTATCTAAAGTTGGATTTACCAATTTTGTAGGCAATTTTATTAGAACTTATTTTGAAGAATTGAGCAATTACACCAATGAATTTTCTGATGATCCTGAGTTAGATGATATTGCTGTAGCTAGAGCAGATGCTATTGCGTATGCGTACGAAAACTCTTTTTTAGTTCCTGGTACTTCAAGTTTTGATTCTGCTTATAGCATTATTAAAAATGACGCCGATTTTAAAACAGGAGCAAAATTTCAAGACAAATCTTCTTTACAACATGTAGAAGCATCTTACACTCACGATTTTAAGAAAACGGTTAATCTTATTGGTGGTGCTTCTTTTAGAAATTACATTCCACAATCGTATGGAACTATTTTTGAAGACAGTTTAATGCCAGATGGAAAATATAAAAACTTAAACACTTGGGAAGTTGGTGCTTTTACTCAATTAACGGTTAATTTATTTAATGACAAATTAAAACTTATTGGTTCTGCAAGAATAGACAAACCAGAAAATTTCAAACTACAATTTTCGCCAAGAATTTCTGCGGTTGCCAATTTTAAGAAAAATACTTTCAGAGTGTCTTATCAACAAGCATTTAGAAGTCCTACACTACAAAATCAATACATTTATTTAGATGTTGGAGCCATTACGCTAAAAGGCAATTTGTATGGCAATGATGGTTATACCATTGAATCAGTGAACGACTATTACGACAATTACCAAAATACACTTGAGATAGATCCAAGCAGATTGAAAACCATACAGATGAAACCACTAAAACCAGAGCAAGTAAATTCTGTAGAAGTTGGTTATAGAGGCAGTTGGTTTAAGAATTTTTATATTGATATGAATGCCTATTTCAATCGTTATTTTAATTTTATAGGCGATATAAGATTTTATAGATCGACGAATGATGATATTGTCATTGGTTCAGAGCAAGGTAATGATGCTATGTTAATACCAATCTACAGACGATTGTATCAAATACCAGTAAACGCACAACAAAAAGTAGATGCTTGGGGATTTTCAGTAGGTATTAATTATTATCTCTACAAATCGTTGGTAGTATCTGCCAATTATACCTATGCCGATTTAAACACTAAAAACTTAGTAGATCCAATTATTCCTGGATTTAACACACCAAATAATAAATTTAATATTGGATTGAGTGCTAGTAAAATTTGGAAAGGATTTGGTTTTGCTGCCAACTTTAAATGGGTGCAATCGTATTATTGGGAAAGCACTTTTGGCGATGGCGAAGTACCAAGCTATCATACACTAGATATGCAAGTCAATTACGAGTTTAAGAAATTTATAACGCTACAAGTTGGAGGAAGCAATATTTACAACAATAAATATAAAACCGCTTATGGTTCACCAGAAATTGGAGCACAAGTATATGGAGCATTATCGTTTGATTTAAGCCGAGGCATTAAAAAGAAAAACTAAAATAGAATGCAAGCCACGAAAAAAGCTGATTGTAGTGATATGCTGTGGTGTAAGAAGTTTCCTTCTGAAATTTTTTCCTCGAGAGTCTCTAAGCGTAGGTAAAAATGTATAGCAGGACTTTGCGTAATAACTATTCTGTTTTTAGGTGTATATTTATACTATGAAATACTTGTTATTGTTTATCTCAACTTTAGTAATTTATTTATTACTTGATGGAATTTGGCTAGGAGTTATTGCAAAAAACTTCTATAAAACAAAATTATATTTTATACTTAATAATTATTTTAACTATTATGTAGCTATTTTATTTTATGTAGTATACATAGTCGGATTAATGCACTTTGTTATTCTTCCAGGTATAACACATCAATCAGTATTAAAAGTATTTTTAAATGGTGCATTTTTGGGATTTTTATGCTACGCAACTTACGATTTAACCAATATGGCAACTATAAAACAGTGGCCATTTATTGTAACAGTAGTAGATATACTTTGGGGAAGTCTACTTGCGGCACTAGTATCAACAGCTTCTTACTATGTTGCATTAAAAATCTTTTAAGCAATTATTGATTTTGTCTAGCAAAGCTTATATTTGCAAAAAAACAAATCATGAGTAATTACAGTTCATTACTAGGAGAAGAAAAAGCACAATATCTGCTCAATCACCAATGTAAAACAATAGATAAGTCGGTTTTACATACACCATCTCCTGATTTTGTTGACAAAATTTGGATGCAAAGCAATAGAAGCGTTCAAACATTAAAAAGTATTCAAGCATTATTAGATAACGGCAGATTAGGTGGAACAGGTTACTTGTCTATTTTACCAGTAGACCAAGGCATTGAACATAGTGCAGGAGCTAGTTTTGCTCCAAATCCAATTTATTTTGATTCTGAAAATATTGTAAAACTTGCAATTGAAGGTGGTTGTAACGCAGTAGCTTCTACTTATGGTGTATTAGCATCAGTTGCTAGAAAATATGCTCATAAAATTCCTTTCATTGTAAAAATAAATCACAACGAATTTATATCTTATCCAAACTCATTCGACCAAATTATGTTTGGTACAATTAAAGATGCTTGGAATTTAGGTGCTACTGCTGTTGGTGCAACTATTTATTTTGGTTCAGAAGAATCTAAAAGACAAATAGTAGAAGTGGCTAAAGCTTTTGAATATGCTCATGAGTTAGGTATGGCAACGGTATTGTGGTGTTATTTAAGAAATAGTAATTTTGCAAAAGATGGTGTTGATTATCATACTGCTGCTGATTTAACAGGACAAGCCAATCATCTTGGTGTTACTATTCAAGCAGATATTATTAAGCAAAAATTGCCTACAAACAATGGTGGTTACACGGCTATTAATTTTGGTAAAACACATAAAAAAGTATACAGCGATTTAACTACCGACCATCCTATTGATTTAACAAGATATCAAGTAGCTAATTGTTATATGGGAAGAGCTGGTTTAATTAATAGTGGAGGTGCAAGTGCTGGTGCTACAGATTTAGCTGAAGCAGTAGAAACAGCAATCATTAATAAAAGAGCTGGTGGAATGGGATTAATTTCTGGTAGAAAAGCATTTCAAAAAGATATGAAAATAGGTGTAGAGCTACTCAATGCTATACAAGATGTATATTTAGATACTAGTGTTGATTTAGCTTAGTTGTTACTTATGCCATCTCTTGCCGAACTTGCCTGTCTCTAACTATCGGCAGACATGGTACCAAACAGGTAGATTTCAGCATCTGCTTGTAGAATAAGATTAAACAGAATACATCTCTTGCTGAATTTATTTCAACATCTAACTTTTGAATAATTAAAACAATGAAAAGCCAATTATTGCAAATGCACAATGTAGGAATTGTAGTAGAATCGTTAGATAACGCTATTGCATTCTTTACAGCATTAGGATTACAACTCGAAGGAAGAACCATAGTAGAAGGAGCGTGGTCTGGAAAAGTTACAGGACTCGAATCACAACAAGTAGAAATTGCCATGATGGTTACACCAGATGGACATAGTAGAATTGAATTGTCTAAATTTATACAACCAGCGGTTATTGCCGACCATAGAAATGCACCAGTTAATGCATTAGGTTATTTACGCATTATGTTTAATGTTGAAAATATTGATGTATTGGTAGCACGATTAACCCAAAATGGTGCTGAGTTGGTTGGCGAGATAGTCAATTATCAAAATAGTTATCGACTATGTTACATAAGAGGTGTAGAAGGTATACTCATAGGACTTGCAGAAGACATTAGATCTAAATAAAAATACATATTATTTAAAGTAAATGGTTATATTTCGATTTTATTTCATTTATAATTCTCTTGTATAGAACTATAAACAATTGAGTGAAACAATTTAGAAAATATAGCGAAGAACATAATACAATATTGTTAGATGCACAATACTTATTTGCTTATTGTTTTTCTGATGGATTTTCACGCCGTAGTTTATCTGCCGACTTTCTTGTTAATTACAATTATAACTATGTTTTAGAATTAAATGCATTTGACCATCAAAAAATAACAAAAAATAATTCAGATTGTTATATTGAAAAAGGAATACTTAAAGGAAGAATATTAGAGCTTATTGAAAACTTACTTGCTTCAGATTTTAATACGCTACAACAAGAATATAAAGAAGAAAATTTTGCAATTTGTGATATAGGCAGTCAACAATTTTTTATTAATTTAGATAGCATAACAAAATATATTCACATTACAGATGGTTTGCCAGTTGACTATTTTAAATCTTCTACTGAGAAAAAATTATATAAATTAAATAAATATTTTAAAGCATTGATTGAAACTAGGTATAATAATTGGATAATACAGTGAGTATTTTTATTAATATACAAAATATCTTAAAATGAAATTATATATATTGTTTACTTTTTTAGTGTTATTGATTTTAACATCGTGTAATCATCAAATGCCTAATTGGTTAATTGAAACAAATCACTCAATTTCGCCAGATGGTAGAGCAGCTATTTACTCTGTATACAATACTGAAAACAAAACTACAGTTGTAGCAACATGGGTATGTAGTAAATTTACTTCAGGAGGTGCAGGAATATTTGATATTAAGACTAGTAATTCTTCTGAAATTGTATTAAGCTGGCTTTCAGATTCGATAGCCATGATTGAATATCCTGCAAATTTTGAAATAATTAGACAAGAAGATAGTACTTATTTTTTTGGAAGAACAATAAAAGTAAAATATAAAATTAAAGACTGAGATTGATTCTAAAACCATGTCAATTGCTTCCTTAACATATATTTACTACAAATACTCATTAATTCCTAGCAGTGTCTCTCATAGAGGACACTGCGTAGATAAATAGTCTTTAATATAATCATCATTCAACCTATAAAACACATATTATTTAAAGTAAAGGTTTTATATTTGATGTACTGTTATATAGTTACTAAAGAAAGATGCTAAAAATAGATTATATAAAATATTTTGCACTTCAAGAAGAGTTTGAAACATCTGAGAAATTAATAAAATTAGGTTTTGGGGAACTGCAAAATATTAATCTTAATAATAATTTTTATTTTCTTCCTTTTCAACTTTTATCTCAAGGATTTGAACGATTTATGAAAGCATATATTTGTTTAGGTTACTTTAATAAATATCAAGAATTACCTAGCTTTAAATACCTTAAAGATTTAGGACACGATCTAAAAAAATTATTAAATGAAATTATAATAAATTTTTACCATGATTTTAAAATGCCTCAATTTATAATTGACTATAAATTTATTACTTCTGATATAGATTTAAAAGAATTACTTTTTATACTTTCTGAATTTGGAAAATTAGCAAGATATTATAATTTTGATTTGATTACAGACAATGTTAAAATTGGTGTTAATACAAAGAATCTTTGGGAAAAATTTGAAAATAAGATTCTTGATTCAAATGATTATAAAAAACTAATGGATTATAATTTATATAGTGAAGTTTATAACAAAATATCATCATATATAATTGTGGTTTTTGAAAGATTTATTTCTGCACTATCAAGACAGTTCATTTTTAAATGTTTAGGTGATGAAGGATATCAGTTAACAATATATACATTTTTTGATTTTGGGCTACTTTATCAAAATAATTATGGAAAGAAAGATTATAGAAACTATACTACAAGATATAAAGAAACACCAAGAAGAGTACATAAAAGAACAATATTTGATGAAATAAACAGAAAGTTTAATTCTAGTTATAGGTCAAAAAAGATTTTTAAATCAGACTATGCTGACAATTGGCCATTTTATGTAGAAGAAGTGATTATAGAATGTAGACAAAAATATTGGTGTATTATAACTATAAATGGGTTTGATTATGCTCTAAATGGTTCTGCTAAAGGACGATATAAATTAGAAAATCCACATGATGCAGGAATGGCAATTTTAGGTGTAAGTTTATCTGAATTTATAAGAATGACTTTAGATTTAGGAAAAGAATAGAGGCATTAAGCTTTGTTATTTATCTTTAAAACCATCTCTACTGTTTTCACTTGAAATATATTCGCTTACACTCACGCATCTTCCAATACACTTTTTACTAAATTAGTAGCAGTAAAGTTTCCAAAAGTAATATACTTATAAAATATATTTTCTGTTCGTCCTAGTGTTTTTAAAATTTGGTCAGTGTTTTTTCCTTCGCTATATAATTGTTTTACCTTGCCTATAAAATCTTCAAAAATGTGCAATTTGTTTTGTAGTCGAGCTTTACCATTTCTCGTTTTCGGATTGTGTGAGCAAAACAATACTTCAAAATCTAAAGCACACAATTTTCTCAACGAGTCCATTTGTTGGTAAATATTTTCGTAACTAGCAAAATATTTAATCGTATCTGCTACATACAAATCACCACTAAACAACCAACCTTTATTCGCTTCATAAAAACAAAAATGGTCATCACAATGTCCAGGCGTATAAATAGCTTGTAATTGATAATTTGTAGTTTCAATTATATGATTAGGAAATATTGGTTTTAACTTTGCCTTTTCTACTTTTCCATTAATTAAAATTCCAAGTGGCGAAATCGTATATCCTTTGGCTAAAATAGACACTGCTTTTTCATGAGCAAAAGCATCAATACCAAGTTTTTTCATCAAAAAAGCCACATTGCCACTATGGTCTTCATGGTGATGTGTTAATATTATTTTATTTATTTTTTTATCTTTTATCCAACTATAAATATTTTTTCTATTATGTCGTTGTGCTGTATCAATCAAAATATCATCAACAATAAAACTATATACAGTTTGTACATTCTTATTCAATCTGTAAACACTAAGCTTAGCATATTCAACTTGGTCAAAATGATAAATGGTCTTTCCTATACGCATGCTTCTAAAATAGCACCATTAATATTTATAATAATCAAAATATTATTTCTATATTGTTAACAATAAATAAATGAAGATGAAAAAGGGAGTTCTAGCAATTGCTGCATTATTAATTTTAGGCATTGGCATTTTAGCAGGCGTATTGTTCATTTCTAAAAATGATGTTTTAATGAATATCAATAAACCAATGAACATTAATATTAAAGATGATGTGCCACTAAGTGTTGGTGTAGATGAAAATATTGGTATTAAGTTATTGAGCGATTTAAAAACTAGAATCAATGTAGACGAACCTTTGTCAATTTATTTAAACGAAGTTATAGATGTACCATTGGTGATGAATTTGACTGTTCCATTAAACACAGAAATATTAATGGATGAAGTATTAGATTTACAGTTTGATTTACCAGTTGATATTGTACTAGACCAAAGCGAAATTGGCTTGAACAACTTGGTTATTCCATTCAACAAAAAACTAAAAATAGAAGACTCATTAGCTGTCGATTTTTCTATTCCATTAGATACAAAAATTAGAACAAATTTTAAGCGATTTTTTAATATATCACTTCCTGTAAAGGCAGAAATTCCAGTAAAAGTAAACATACCAATCAATCAACAATTACAAGTAAGAGACACACTGGTTCTAGATGCACAAGATTATACCATTCCGTTTAAAACAACTATTCCTGTGAAAGCGCAAGTGCCAATCAAACAAAAAGTGCATATAGAAGGTGAATTACAAGTTCCTGTAAATCAAACAGTGAGTATTCCATTAAAGAAACTCATCAAAGCACCAGTAACCAAACCATTTACTGCAGATGTTGAAACACTCAACGACAATATAGAAACTTCGTTCAACACCGATTTAAAAACTACAGCTAAGTTTGATAAATCGCTTCGTGTTAATAGTATGGATTCTTTGATTATAGATCCTACAAAGGTGAAGTTTACTAAAAAAGATAAAGAATGAAAGTTGTAGCATCATCAGTTGAAGATTATTTAAACAATATTGCTGATGATAAAAAAGAAGCAGTAGCACAGCTTAGAAACACCGTTAAACAAAATTTACCAGAAGGATTTGTAGAGCAGTTGTCTTACGGAATGATAGGATTTGTAGTACCAAAAACATTGTATCCAAATGGTTATCATTGTACACCAGAGTTGCCTTTGCCATTCATTAATATTGCAGCACAAAAGAACTTTGTAGCACTGTATCATATGGGAATATATGCAGATGAAAAATTATATAATTGGTTTATTAATGAATATCCAAAGCACAGTAAAACAAAATTAGATATGGGAAAATCGTGTATTCGATTTAAAAAACCAGAGCAAATTCCCTACGATTTAATAGCAACATTATCTACCAAAATGACACCACAAAATTGGATAGAGTTGTACGAAACTAATTTCAAAAGATAATCTCACTCACTTTTTAAATCAATTGTAATAGCACGATTTAAAGCTTCTTCTTGCAAGGAAATAAAAGTTTCTGTTCTAGTAATTGCATCTATCGTTTGAATCTTTTCCATAAGTATCTGTCGCAAATGATTGGTGTCTTTACAAATCAATTTAATAAACATTGCATAATTTCCAGTAGTATAATGCATATCTATAATTTCAGGAATGTCAGACAATGCTTTGGCAACAGTAGCATAATTAGCACTTTTATCTAAATAAATGCCTAGGAAAGCAGTAACATCATAACCCAATTTTTTGTAATCTATTGCTAAGTTAAACGATTTAACTACGCCCATTTCTTCCATTTTTTTCATACGAACATGCACTGTTCCAGCAGAAATAAATAGTTTTTTAGCAATTTCAGTATAAGCAGTTTTCGCATCTTTTTGTAAGATGGACAAAATCTGTAAATCAATATCATCTAAACTATACATTAGTACTCTTTTATAATAATCAATTTAGCAATTCCATTCAACTTATCTAAAAAAGGTCTAAAAACAATAGTCGTATCTCGCAATCTTTTTTTATAATGTCGCAATGGATGATGTAAGGTTCGCCACAACCATTCTAATTTTATTTGTCGTATCCATTTTGGAGCTCTAACATAAAATCCGCTTAAAAAATCAAAAAAACCACCAACAGTAATTACCATTAATTTTTTTTCTTTTATGATGTTGATGTTTTCTTTAACAAATGCTTCTTGCAAAGGTGTTCCCATTCCAATAAATAAAGCAGCTTGATTTGGAATTTTTTCCCAATTTAAGTCAGAAAATCCATCTTGAAAATAGTGTAATACTTGTTTATTGTATTGCTTATTTAGATTGTCATTACAGCGATTAATTTGTTCTTTTGTAGTACCATAAAATACAATCGGAATATTTTTTTGTAGTAGTGCGTTTATCAATTGTGGACTCAAATCTGTACCATTTAAGTTTGCCATTTTTTTATTCATCAACAACTTAAAATAGCTTTGCATACCAATTCCATCTACTAAAATATAATTAGCTAAAAACAAACTGTTTTGATAGTTGACCTCTTTTCTAAACAACTCTAAACTAGCGTAATACATAAAGTGTAGAATAAAGTCGTTGTTGCTTTGTTGCCATTCATCAATTAGTTTAGTGGCTACAGTATCTACAGATGTAGTATTTAAGAATATAATTTTTTGTATAGCATCTTTAAACTGCATATCAATAGTATTAGTGAAAATAATCAATAATAGCTTAATTATTTTTGACTTTGCTGTGTTACAAATTTACTAATTAAAATGCCAATTAATATGACAGTGTAAAATTGACCGAACACTCCAAATAGTGAAACAATTAATTTTAAATGAGGTGTGTTGGGTGTAATGTCGCCAAAACCAATCGTAGTAATGGTTATAGAACTAAGATAAACTAAATCGATAAAGGTGTGTGCCGCACTACTAGTATCTATGTTTTTAATTGAATGATGGTTTAAATAATAAAATGCTTGTAGTAAGAAAGTCATAATTTCTACTAGTAAAAAAGCACCACACGAAGCAGCAGAAATAATATCAGAATTAATATAACTTGGTTTAATTAGATATTTTAAAATCTCATAAAAAATATAGCTAAAAAACAAACAATAAATAATACTTAAAATTGGCATGAAGTAGTAGTGCGACCTAAAAATTGGGAAACTGACTGGTAGTATAATGACTAATAGTAATAATATATTTTTTAATATTTTACTTCTTTTTCCTTTTTCATTAAAAATTCCAATACTAGCCAAGCCAAGTAAAAGCATATTAATTGGCCAAATTATTCTGGTGTAAAAATCTAAATTTATAAAAAACATACTGATGTAAAGATGTAGTATTAATGCAGCAAGTAATACTTCATACTTTCGTTTAATTACAAAATTGATAATGTTTAATTTTTGTTTCATTATACTACAAATTTAATTGCTTTAGTTTATTTTGTTTGTTTTATTTGTTGATATTTTAAAGGACATGATGAACAACAATACACTACAACAATCTTTAGCAACAGCATTACAACAAGCTGCTGTAACAACAGATATTATACCAATGCAAAATTATATGAAAAATAAGTTTGCTTTTTTTGGAGTGCGTTCTACAAACAGAAGAACTATTTTTAAAACTATTTTAAAAACAAATGGATTGCCGAATGAAGCTACCTATCAAGCTGTTGTTTTGTCTATGATGCAACATGAAAAAAGAGAAATGCATTATTGTGCTATTGATTTGGTTATTCAATGCCAGAAAAAATATAGTGCTAGTAACGACATCGATTATATTACTACGATGATTACAACAAATTCTTGGTGGGACAGTGTTGATGGTATTGCTCCAAATATTTTAGCGTATTATTTAAAACAATTTCCTAATAAAATAGATGTAGTTATTGATAATTATATGAAAAGTAATAATATTTGGTTGCAACGATCGTGTTTGTTGTTTCAACTAAAATATAAGCAACATACCAATGAGCAATTATTGTTTGATTTGTGTAAACAATTGAGTACCAGCAACGAATTTTTTATACAAAAAGCTATTGGTTGGTCGCTAAGAGAATATGCTAAAACCAATCAACAAAAAGTATATCAATTTGTAGCAGCAACACCAATGTCTAATTTAAGTAGGAGAGAAGCGTTAAAACATCAATCAGTTTAAATTATTTCGCAATAAACTGTTTTACTTTCTTCTTACATAAACTGTTTTTTCTAAAAGTGCTACTATTTTATCGTTGATGTCTGTAATCGTAGTTTTAAAATGAAAATCCATTTTTTCATTGCTTTGCATGGTTTGCTTAATGTTAGCTAGTTCGGTTTTATCCACTTCAAACTTAGCAAATACTTCACTTTTTCCTGGACTAACAAATTTTATATGAGCAGCTTTGTCCCAAACTATAAAATCTTTACCTAAATGTTCCATCAAAATAAACATATAAAATGGGTCAGTCATACTATATAAAGAACCACCAAATTGTGTACCTACTAGGTTTTTATTCCACCACTTAAATTTCATCTTCATTACAATGCAAGTAAAGTCATCATTTACCGAATGTAAACGAATGCCAGCTCCAATATATGGCGGATAAAAATTGAGTTTCCAAATATGTTTTCTTAAAGAACTAATCATCTACTAAATTTTATGAGTTACATCGTTCAAAATACAATATAAACTATTAAATTAGCAGTCTGAACACCTTATGAAAATATTAAAAAGCTTTTTACTAGTTCTATTACCTATCTTCTGTATTGCACAGCAACAAAATTTGCCTTTAAATTACGATTGGAATAATAGAGTACAACGATTTATAAAACCAGAGGCACACTTTCATACTGCTATAAAACCGTACAATATGCAAGAAGTGTATCAAGCATTAGATGATGTACAAAATGAACTAGCACTACCAGATACCAATAGTACTGGTTTTAAGTTTGGTTTAACTAAAGGTGACTTAGTAAGTTTGAGAGCAAAAAAGAAACCTCAATTTTACTTTGCAGTTAATCCAATTATAGATGCTCAGTTTGGTTATGACATTAAAGAGAAAAATTTTCAGTATAGTGTTGGCTATGGTGCTCAATTAAATGCAGACTTAGGTCGAAAAGTGTCTTTGTCTTTTACATATCAAGGTGTTAATGAAGATTATTACAGTAGAATAAAACAGTATGCACAAGAATATGGTGTTTTAACTGGATATAGAAAAGCAAATATCAACAGTAATAGTATTAATTCTAATATGATGAGTGGTTACTTGTCATTTAGTCCAAATAAATACTTTAACCTACAAGTAGGAAACGATAAACAATTTTGGGGTGAAGGTTATCGTTCTTTTTTCTTGAGTGATAATGCTTCTAATTATCCTTACTTTAGAATGAGTACACAATTTTGGAGAATAAAATATGTGTATTTATTAAATGTAATGCGTTATGGCGAAGCAGATATATTTAATATAGATAATAATCCATCAAATTTTAAAACTAAATATGGTTCTTATCATTATTTAAGTGTAGATGTTGCTAAGTGGATGCAGTTTGGCTTTTTTGAAGGTGTTACATGGTATCATGCAGATAGTAATAGAACAAGAGGTTTAGAGTGGAATTACTTAAATCCTTTACTGTTTATTCGTCCAATTGAGTTTGGTTTAGGTTCGCCAGATAATGTTATTTTAGGATTTAATTTCAACTTTAGACCAAATCCAAAAAACAATTTGTACATACAAGTAGTGTTAGATGATATGGATGTTGCTAAGGCAAGGAGAGGACGAGGTTTTTACAGAACTAAAGTAGCAGCACAGTTTGGTTACAAAGCATTGGATATTTTTAAAGTCAAACATTTAGATGTTATTACAGAGTTTAATGTAGTGCGACCTTTCGTTTTTGCACATAAAACACCAGCACAAAACTATACCAATTTCAATCAGTCGTTAACACATCCATTAGGTGCCAATTTTTATGAAGCCATTTTAAAAATTAACTATTGGAACAAACATTGGATTGCATCAGCTCAGTTACAATATGCCAAACAAGGTTTAGATGCTTTGTATCAACACAATGGAAGCAATATTTTTGTAACCGATTATTTAATTGCCTCAGATTTAAATGCAGCGTATAACAATAACTTTTTACAAGGAATAAAAACGAATTTAATTGCATTGAATGTTAAAGGTGGATATTTAATCAATCCAAAATTAAATATGTCTATTCAAGCCAATATAAATTATAGGCAACACAAAAACGATGTATTTAAAAGTCAACAAACTTATTTTGGTTTAAGCTTTGCTACCGATTTATTTAATAGATACACTGATTTTTAGTAATAGTTCGTACAGTTGAAGATGATTACATTATAAAAGATACTGAAATCTACCTGTTCGATACCATGTCTGCCAACAGATAGAGACAGGCAAGTTTAGCAAAAAATGCTATACTAACAATCTTGCCTCTAATAACCTTGCTGCAAAAATCTAAATACTCATTACTAAAAAAACTATTCCACAATTTCTTTTGCACCATATTTTATTAGTAGTGTTTGCATTTCTTTATAATTGCCACTATACTTCCAAACCAATACATTAATATATGGTAATTCTTTTGTTGGCATTTTATTAATCAGTTGATGTATTAATTTATCTACTAAAACGGTAGTCGTAGTATCTTGTTGGTATTGTCTAGTACTCACAGGCAATTGAAATAATTGATATTTATCTTGATAATCATCGCCAATTAATTTCAACGGAAAAATAAGCTCAGCATCTACACTTGTATAATCTAATGCTTCATATTTTTTAATAGGTAGTGTAGTATGTTTATTGTTTAAGAACTCAACTTCCCATTCTTTAGCTAACCAACTAAAATAATTATCATAGTAAACCAACATTTTACCATTTTTTATAGTATCTATTTCGGTAGCCAAACTATACAAATTGCTTTTTCCAAACTGAGCAGCAGCAATACTACTCTGCTTAAATGTCTTCCATCCAAAAAATAAAATAAAAATATACAAAGCAATTTCTTGCGACAAAGACCTAAAATCTCTTATAAATAAAATAGTAATAGTTATCAGTGCAATATAAATAGGATAATAATTTTTAAAACCAAAGTCTTCATCTTGTATTATTGTTGATTGATGTATTATGGGAATAATAATTAATCCAACTATTAATGCGTAATATCTTATATTTATTTTTTTTCTTTCTTTGATAAAGTAAAAAACAATACCAATAACTAATGGTAGTAAGTAAAATCTTAAGTATTGTATTGCTGTTTGTACTGCTGATTTATAAAAAAACCAATCTTTATCTTGATTTAGAAAAGAATTGCCATGCCAATGATAAGGTAATATTCGTCCGAAATATAATTTTCTATAAAAACAATAAGCAGCAAAAGGAATTACAAACCATATAATTGTTTTTCGTAATCGTGCCAATAAAAATTTAGCTCTATTTCGTCGTTTTAAGTCTAAAACATCTCTATAACTTACTATAATTAAAGGCAACAAATACAGCAGCGTATAAAAATTACACATCGCATTTACAACTGTCCAAATTAACAACCAACTATATCGATGTTTCCAAAATGAGCGAATAGCCAAAATTAAAATTAAGCCATTAAACAAAACTTCATCACCTAAAAGACCCAACCAAAGTTGCGTACTTAAAAACAAACTGATTACAATCAATAAATTAACCCGTTGAAATCTAGAATCTACAATTCTAAATAAAAAGAATATACTAAAAAATAAACTAATAGCACTTATTATTATCGATGCATAATAAGTACTACAATGAAGTGTCTTAACTACAAAATACAAACTGGCTACAAACAAAAAGTTTTTACTATCATCATATCTTTGTTCCGATAATCTATTAAAAGTAAAAATGCCTTTATTAATAATATTATCTACATAAATATAATTAGCTGTAGAGCTTTCTGCTGGCTTTAAATATTGTGGAAAAATATAAAACAGTACCAACAAAAGTACTATACAAAGAAAGAAGCTAAAAATAAATTTCTTAGAAATCATTGCATAAATTTAACCTAAATTATGGATTAGACTTTGTAATAAGAGAAAATTATACAAAAATTTCACAAATTTAGAAACGCTAATTTAAGATATATCTACCTATCACTGAATGACCATCAATAAACCGAAATTACGCATTAGCAAAAATAGGATTTTAAGGTTGCGTAACTACACATAAAAGCTAGTGCTAATAAAGTTGAAGTACTACGCACTTTCTATTTAGAGAAGTATTAAATACTTTAATTTGAGCAACCATGTGTGCAACTCATGGTATAAAAAGTATCTAGTGCATAATTTAGGTTAACAAATAAAAAAGTATTAAATACTTATTTGAAAAAATGTCTTGAGAATCTACTTTAAATCAAAAGGTGAAAAAAAATGAATGATATTTTATCATATTTTTAAAAGTATATTTTTGATAGGCGAATGATTATAAAGAGACATAATATAATAACTTATTCTTTTTGATATTTAATACTTCTGAACTCTGCCTTAATAAGGTAGCTTATTTTACTAAAAATTTTCTAGATTTGTATCTAAACTAAACAGCTTTGTAAATTAACAAATATGAGTAATTTTAAAATAATATTTTTATTAATAATATTTTTAATATCAATGAATATTTTTGCAAAAAAGAAAAAATTAGAAGAGCAGATAAAACCGTATTATTTTGTAATGTTAACTACAGGACCAAATAGAACGCAAGATGACTCAACTATAGCAGAAATTCAAAAACAACATTTAGCCAATATTAATCATTTGGCAGAAACAGGCGTTTTGAAATTAGCTGGTCCATTTGCAGATGATGGTTTTTGGAAAGGTCTAATGGTGCTTGATGTAGCAACTTACGAAATTGCTGAAGAAATTGTATTGAATGATCCAGCAGTAAAATCAGGCAGATTACATTATGAAATTAAACAATGGTATACTTCGCCAACTATGTTTAGTAAAAAATAATTAGTTCTGCTATTAAAATAATTAATATCTATAATACGACTGTGTTCTAGTAGCATAACCACCCCAAATTCCTAAACCACCAATAATATTAGATTTTACATATACAAATGAACCGAATGGATTTCCTTGGCTATTTCTGCTACTTTCTAATGTTCGCCAAAAATCGTAGTGTGGTTTATCTATAATACATAGTTTTACATTGAGTATAGAATCATTATTATTCCAGTATCCATTGGTTTCATCAAAACCAGTTTCATCATTGCTATTATTGCCTATTCTTCTACCTTTTGGTATAAAAATTTCAAATCGTTGTCCATTGAAAAAGGCATCATCAAAAACTGAATTATCAGAAATGAGCAAAGAAGTTTTTTGACTGAAGGTAAAATACCGGTAAAATTCTGTAGTATTTGGATCATTTAAGAAACCATATAGTTGAAAATACTCATCAGCATAATCTGCATTTGGATGTGATTCAATCCAAAGTGAATCGAAACCAACTGTATAAGCTGGAATGGTAGTAGTTGAAGTAATCGTTTCTCCATCAACTTCTATTAATAGTTGATAAGTTCCACCTAATGCTCCTACAAAATTTGGATTTACGCTTTCATCTATGGTGTAAATCGTTGCTAAAGCAAATCCATCTAAAATATTACTACTACTAGTATCTACAACAGATAATCCCATTAAGAAAATTATTTTCTCTCTTAATGAATCAGACATTTCATCAATATTAGTATAATTGTATTCTTTAAGTGTTATAGTATCTTGTTGATGAATGACTTTAACTGAAGCACCACTAATAAAATATGCTGCCAAATCATTGAGATTTATTCCGCCAAAAAAAGCTGAATTTTTAGTCAATAGAACATATGGTGGCATATCATTTTCTATATGACCTTCTACTACAACTGCGTTTTCTGGTGCTGGTAAATTAATATCAATTTCTTTTTCGCAATTGGTATAAAATAATATCATAAAAAATGACATTATAAATATAATATATGATTTATAATTATTCATATTAAAATTTAAAATTCCAAGTAAATGATGGTATTATAGGAAATATAGATACTTTAACTGGTGCTGTGCTTAAATTTCCTTTTACTAAATTTCCTTTTACTTTGTAATAAATAAAATATACATTTTTTCTACTATACACATTATAAATAGAAATATTATAACTCGACCTAAATTTTCTGTCTGGTCGTTTTTTAGGAATTGGATTATAAGTCAAACCAATATCCATTCTATGATACGCTGGTACTCTATAACTATTTCTTTCGCCATAACCAGTAACAATGCCAAATTCTATAAAATATCTTTCGGTTGGAAGCGTAAACGCATTTCCTGTAGCATAAACAAAAGTTGTAGCAAATGTCCATTCTTTATTCAAATCGTAAGCTAAGTTGATAGACAAATCATGCGTTCTATCGTATTTTGCAGGAAATATTTTTCCTTGATTTAAGTCGTCAAACTTTCTATCACTACGAGATAAAGTATAGCCAATCCAACCATTGAGTTTGCCTTTATTTTTCTTAATAAAAAATTCTGCACCATATGCTTTTCCTTTTCCAAAAACATATCCTTTCTCTTGGTCTTGATTAAGTTCTGCTACATATGTTTCACCATATTCAATTTGATTCCATAAATGTTTAAAATATAATTCTACAGATGCTTCAAACATATTGTCTTTAAAATTTCTAAAGTAGCCAACCGAATATTGTAATGCCATTTGTGGTTTAACCAACTTAGTACTTTGCACCCAAACATCTGTAGGAAGCGTACTATTAGACGAAGACACTAAGTGTATGTATTGATAGTTTAGACCAATTCCTGCTTTAAAAGAACTTTGTTTATCAATTAAATAACGCATGGTAATTCGTGGTTCTGGTCCAACATACGATTTAATACCTTCTCCTTTTTTATAAGTAATTGTATCTGAAGAAACCGCCGTAGATTGAATATCTTGATATGGTCCTTTAAATTGAAAGTAGCTTAAGCGAAAACCAAAATCAAATCGTAGTTTTGGATTAATTTCCCATTGGTCTTGAATATACCAAGCCATTTCGTGTGAATACTTTCGTCCTACTTTATCTGTATTAAAAGTAGTTTCGCCAGAACGAGCAGAAGCTAAAGTTGGTGTCATTCTATGATGCGTATAAATATAACCAAACTTCAATTTGTGTTTTGGTGATAGAAAATAATCTAAATCTACTTTTGCATTATAATCTCTTACGCCAGAATTCGCTTGAAAAGCAAAATCGGTTTGTTCTCCTTTAAATTCAAATTTATAATCATTAAAAATGAAAGAAACATTCATAAATAATTTATCACTAAATAAATGATTGTATCGAACTGTAGCTGTAGCATTTCCCCAAGGAATATTTACTTTTGTTTGATTGGCTACAGAATTGTATTTGAAAACATCTCGTCCAAAATATCCACTGACATACAATCTATCTTTATCAGAAAATTTATAATTAGCTTTTATATTTAAATCATAAAAATAATAATTAGTACCAGCAAAATCTGTTTTCTTTAAAGCAGGTTGTGCTAAGTCAAAAGCATAAGTTCTTCTACCAGAAATAAGAAATGAACTTTTATTTTTTTGTAGTGGTGCTTGTAGTGTTAATCGAGAACTAATTAAACCAATGCCTCCATCCATTTGAAAGCGTTTATTATTACCTTCTTTCATTTGAACATCAATCACAGAAGACAAACGACCGCCATATTCTGGTGGCATCGTTCCTTTTATAAGTGTCGTATTTTGTACTGCATCGTTGTTGAAAACAGAAAAGAAACCAAATAAGTGTCCAGTGTTGTACACAATAGCATCATCTAACAATACAATATTTTGGTCTGGACCACCACCACGCACATAAATTCCTGAATTGCCTTCGCCAGCAGCTTGCACACCTGGTAATAGTTGTAGTGCTTTTATAACATCTGTTTCGCCTAGTAAAGCTGGAATAGATTTAATGCGTTCGGCAGACAACTCTATTGTTCCCATTTCAGTACTAGTAACATTTTCGTCTTTTCTTTCGCCAGTAATCACAACTTCTTGCATTACTTCGCCTTCTTCTTGTAATTCTAAGTTTAATCGAACATCTTGATTTAGATTTACTTGTCTAGTAATAGTATTGTATCCTAAAAAAGAGTATGCTACTTTGTAATTTCCTTGTGGTAGCGTAATAGAATAAAAACCATATAAGTTAGTCGTTGTTCCTATTAAATTGCTATCAGCTAGATAAATATTGGCACCAATTAAAGCTTCGCCATTGGCTGTATCTTTGATATATCCACTTAGTGTAAATTTCTCTTGTGCTTGTAAGCTTGCACTTAGTAAAAAACAAATAATTAGAACTAGAGTATTTTTCATTGAAGCATCTAAATTAAGTCTAAATATTAAATTAAAAAATCTTATAGATTTATTTAATTATGAACTTTTTAGTTGATGAACCACTAACTAATTTGTGAAATAGCTTGATGCATTAAGATTTCTAATAGCATACTGTTTAAAAACAGCTTAAAATTCTACTCTTTGTATTTATCAAATAGATAAGTAATGGAAATTTCGTTTTTTCGTAAGTAGTGTTTTTTATGTGATTTTTCATCAATAACTATTCTTCTTAAAGCTGGTTCATTTTGAGTTGCTACAATTAATGGCAGTTTTTCTATACTTACATAATTACTTTCTAAGCCAAAGTGTTTTTCTTCACTTAATGAGAATTTTTTAAGAAAGAAATACAGTCGCATAGTTAGTTTTTCTTTGAAATTTAATAAATTATCAATATTCAAATATTTTTCCATTACTATAAATTGATAATCGCCTAATGCTTTTTTCTGTAATATTTTTTGATAACCTTCGTCATAAGCAATTTCTCCTCTATCTTTCATGTCTATCAAAATTTTTCTAAACATGGCTTGAATTCTTTGCTCTACTCTAAATCCTAAAAATAAATCTATTCTATATACTTTTGATGGAATGATTGTAGTAATGGTATAATCAGTTTCATATGGATTATCAACTGTGTTGACATGTATAAACCAATAAAAATCTGCTCGTTTTGGTTTCTTATTAAAAATAGAATACATGATTTTTTGTTCTACATCAGACTTGTGTTCTGCTCCAGTCATATAAATTAAATGGTCAGAGTATTTAGGAACTTCTTTATTTACTGATAAATTTTCTAGTGCTTCTAAAAAATCTTTAATAGGTACAAACTCAACATATCTGTTTTTAATAATTCTGCTTCTATACCAAACATACATCACTACAATTAAAGCACCAGCAACAATTACTGTAATGTAACCACCTTCATGAAATTTTCTCAAATTGGCTGACAAAAAGCCAATTTCTATTGTTAAATATACAACGAGATATACTATAATCCATGTAAACTTTATACGCTGTGTCCACATATAAATACTCAGCAATACAGAAGTCATTAGCATAGTAATAGTAATACTTAAACCATAAGCAGCTTCCATATTCGATGAATTTCTAAAGTGAAAAACCATAAAAATACAACCAGCCAACATCATCCAATTGATTCTTGGAATATAAAGTTGTCCTTTCATTTCTGTAGGATATTTGATTGCCATTTTAGGCCACAATTTCAAACGAATAGCTTCAGAAATTAAAGTAAATGAACCAGAAATTAATGCTTGCGATGCAATAATAGCTGCAATAGTAGCAATGGCAACTGCGTAGAAATGCAAACCATTTTCATCAAACAAACCAAAGAAAACTCTACCATTTAAATGCTGACCTTCGTATTGTAATAACCAAACAGCTTGACCTAAGTAATTTAAAATCAAACATGTTTTTACAAAAATCCATGATGCTCTAATGTTTGCTCTACCAACATGACCTAAATCGCTGTACAATGCTTCTGCACCAGTAGTACTTAAAAATACAGCACCTAAAATAAAAATGCCACCATTTAATAAATTATTAGATAATAGTTTAAAGGCATAATACGGATTTAATGCTTCAAAAATTTGAGGATGTTTTACAATAGAAATTATTCCAAAAATGGCTAAAGTCAAAAACCAAATTAACATAATTGGACCAAATAACTTGCCTATAGATTTTGTACCAAATTGTTGTATAATAAATAATCCAGCTATAATAATTATAGCAATCGTCATAGTAGCTTCTTCGTTCATTTTTAAACCTTCAATTGCAGAAGAAACAGAAATTGGTGGTGTAATAATACCATCTGCCAATAAAGTTGCAGCACCAATAATAGCTAAATAAACTGCCCATTTTTTATATCTTCTAATTAAAGCATACAACGACAAAATTCCACCTTCGCCATTATTATCTGCTCTAAGCGTTAGAATGACATATTTTATTGTTGTTAAGAGTGTCAATGTCCAAAATACACAAGACACACCACCATAGACTAATTCTTTAGTAATGATACTATCGCCAATAATCGCATTAAAAACATAGAGTGGTGAAGTACCAATATCGCCATAAATAATTCCTAGTGAAAGCAAAAATCCTAATGCACTTGGTCTTTTGTGATTAACATGATGTTCTGAAGACATACTTTTGAAAATTGTTACAAAGTTGACCTATTTTTCACCATATAGAATTATTAGGCAGTTGTATTTTAATTAAGTTTATTTTATCGCATTATTACAATGTGTTTTAATTTCCGTTACAAAAATTTAAACTTATTTAAATTCATTCTAATTAAGATTGCGTATCTTTGTGCTAAATGATAGCAGAAAAAACCTTTATGGAAATTAAAGATGAGGCAATAATTGCTGTTCAAAATATATACGATCCAGAAATTCCTATCAATATTTATGAATTAGGATTGATTTATGGTATAGATGTTGATATTGATAATAATGTAGTAGTAACCATGACATTGACTGCACCAAATTGTCCAGCAGCAGAAAGTTTACCTGCAGAAGTTCAGGAAAAAATACAAGAAATTGAAGGTGTTAAAAATGTTACTGTAGATATTGTCTTCGATCCACCTTGGGATCAAGAAATGATGAGCGAGACAGCAAAATTAGAACTTGGATTTTTATAAATAACAAAAAAACAAAAATATGTATCCAGAACAAATGACCAAACCAATGGAAGCTGAATTAACCAATGCTGGTTTTACTGCATTAAAATCTGCCGATGAGGTTCAAGAAATATTAGACAAAAAAGAAGGTACTGTATTCTTAGTTATCAACTCGGTTTGTGGTTGTGCTGCTGCCAATGCAAGACCTGCGGCTATTGCATCTGTTAAAAACGATAAAAAACCACAAGAATTAATTACCGTTTTTGCTGGTGTTGATAAAAGTGCAGTTGATAAAGCAAGAGAATATACTTTTCCGTTTCCACCATCATCGCCAAGTATGGGTGTGTTTAAAGATGGAAAATTAGTACACTTTATAGAGCGACACATGATTGAAGGCAGACCTGCTCAAATGATAGCTGATAATTTAGTCGCTGCTTTTAATGAGTATTGCTAAGATGTCTAGCCAAGCAATAGAAAATATAGAATTACAGCTATTAAACATCAATGACTATGATGAACTGAAAGAGGCAATGATTCAGTCTTATCAAACCATGCCAGATGCTTTTTGGAAAAAACACCACATTAAAGCTTTAATTGATAAATTTCCAAAAGGACAAGTTGTTATTAAGGTAAATGGAGAAATTGCTGGTTGTGCCTTGTCTATTATTGTTGATTACAGTAAGTATGAAGATAAACATACTTATAAAGAAATAACAGATAATTATTCATTTAATACACATAATAACAATGGAGATGTATTGTATGGAATTGATGTTTTTATTAAACCAGATTTTAGAGGTTTACGATTAGGCAGACGATTGTACGATTATAGAAAAGAACTGTGCGAAAAACTTAATCTAAAAGGGATTGCTTTTGGTGGAAGAATTCCTAACTATCACAAATACGCTGATAAAATTTCTGCTAAAGAATACATAGAGCAAGTAAAACGAAAAGAAATACACGATCCTGTTTTAAATTTTCAAATGTCTAACGACTTTCATCCATATAAAGTTTTAAAAGGATATTTGGAAGGCGATACAGCTTCAAATGAATTTGCTGTTTTACTTATGTGGGACAATATCTATTACGAAAAGAAAAATAAAAAATTAACTCATACAAAATCTGTTGTAAGATTAGGTTTAGTACAATGGCAAATGCGTTTGTATAAAAACTTAGACGAATTAATGCAACAAGTAGAGTTTTTTGTAGATGCTGTTTCTAGCTATAGAAGTGATTTTGCACTGTTTCCAGAATATTTTAATGCACCATTAATGGCAGACGACAATCATTTGTCAGAACCAGAAGCCATTAGAAATTTAGCAAAACACACTAGTAAAATTGTAGCAAAATTTAATGAATTATCTATATCTTATAATATCAATATTATTACAGGAAGTATGCCTGAGTTGGTTAATGGAAAATTGTACAATGTAGGTTATTTATGTAAAAGAGATGGCAGTATTGAACGCTACGAAAAACTACATGTTACACCAGATGAAGCAAAAGTTTGGGGCTTACAAGGTGGTAATTCGCTAAAAACTTTCGATACTGATTGTGGTAAAATTGGTATTCTAATTTGCTACGATTCAGAATTTCCTGAATTGAGTAGAATTCTAGCAGATGATGGCATGGACATTTTATTTGTTCCTTTTTTAACAGATACTCAAAATGGTTATTCAAGAGTGCGACATTGTGCTCAAGCTAGAGCTATAGAAAATGAATGCTATGTTGCTATTGCAGGAAGTGTAGGCAATTTACCAAAAGTGCATAATATGGATATTCAGTTTGCTCAGTCTATGGTATTTACGCCTTGTGATTTTCCTTTTCCAACAAATGGAATAAAAGCAGAAGCTACACCAAATAGTGAAATGATTTTAATTGCCGATGTTGATTTAGATTTACTACGAGAATTACACCAGTTTGGTAGTGTAAAAAATCTAAAAGACCGTAGAAAAGATTTATATCAGTTAAAATATATAAAATAATAATTATTCTTATTGAATGCTAATTGGTATAAGACATATCCATTCAATACTTTTATTCTAACACACTTGCTTTATTCTTAGTCTAATTTGTTATTTTTGCAAGCAAACTATTGTATTGACAAACTTCATACATCAAAATGCTAAAATTGGCAATCAAACTACTATTGGTTACTTTTCTTTTATAGATGATGATGTTATTATTGGCGATAATTGTACTATTGCTAATAATGTAACTATTTATGCTGGAACTCGAATCGGTAATAATTGTACTATTTTCCCAAATGCTGTAATTGGAGCTGTTCCTCAAGATTTAAAATTCAACGGAGAATATTCTACAGTAGAAATTCACGACCATGTAACTATTAGAGAATGTGCTACTATAAATAGAGGAACTAGTGCTAGTGGAAAAACTGTTGTTGGTAGCCATAGTTTAATTATGGCTTATGTACATATTGCTCACGATTGTATGATTGGCAAACATTGCATTTTAGCTAATTCAACCAATTTAGCAGGTCATGTTACTATAGATGATTATGCTTATTTTGGTGGAATGAGTGGAGCACATCAATTTACACATATAGGAAAACATGCTTTTATTTCTGGCGGAAGTATGATTGGTAAAGATGTTCCACCATATATTACAGTAATGAGAAATCCTGCACAATATGCTGGCATTAATGTAGTTGGATTAAAAAGGCAACAGTTTGATGTAAATAGTATTCATCAAATACAAGATATTTATAGACTATTATTTGGAAGTGGTTTAAATACATCTCAAGCACTCGAAAAAATAGAACAAGATATTCCTAGTTCAATTTATAAAACAGAAATTGTTCAGTTTGTTAATGAAGCATCAAGAGGTATTATAAAAGGAATAATATGACTATTCAATTAACAGATATAAGCAAGCGATTTGGCTACGAATGGATATTTAAAAAAATAAATTATCAGTTTTTACCTAATGAGAAATATGCCATTCTAGGAAATAATGGAAGTGGTAAATCTACACTACTTAAAATAATAGCCAATGGTATGTTGCCAAGCTTTGGAAAAATAGCATACAATATTCAAAATAAAAATGATTGTAGTGATGATGTCATTAATCAAGCTATAGGATATGCTGCTCCATATGTAGAATTAATCAACGAATTTACCATTACAGAAATGTATGAATTTCATGCTTCATTTAAAACTATGGCAGTTAACAATGTACAAGAATTTCTACAAATTATAGATTTAGAAAAAGCTAAAAATAAAAGTATTAAACAACTATCATCTGGAATGAAACAAAGAGTAAAATTAGGTTTGATTTTATTATCTGATGTTGAAGCTATTTTACTAGACGAACCAACTACCAATCTCGATGAAAATTCAATTCAATGGTATCATCATATGATAGAAAAATATACCAATAATAAAACTTTAATTATCAGTTCCAATCAACCAATAGAATACGAATTCTGTAAACACCATTTACACATCAACGATTATAAATAGAATGATTTCATTTAAAATAGGGCTAAATACTTTATTACACAAACCAACATTCCGAATTCATTTCGGAAGCTATTACTTCAAAAAAATCTTGATTCTAGAAATCTTTTAAAAGTTTCTATACTCAATATAAGATTAAATTAAACTCATTCTCTTTATATTTGCACTATGGCTGGAAATTCGTTTGGCAAATTATTTAAGATTACCACATTTGGCGAAAGTCATGGTGTTGGTTTAGGTGTAATTATTGATGGTTGTCCAGCTGGTTTAACTATTGATAATAGTTTTATTCAAAATGAATTAGACAGAAGAAAACCAGGACAGTCTGCTATTGTAACACAAAGAAAAGAAGCAGATGAATTTGAAATTCTATCAGGTGTTTTTGAAGGCAAAACGCAAGGTACGCCAATTGCTATTTTAATTAGAAATGAAGACCAAAAATCTAAAGATTACAATCATATCAAAGATAGCTTTAGACCATCTCACGCCGATTTTACTTATGAAAATAAATACGGTTTTAGAGATTACAGAGGTGGTGGAAGAACTTCTGCTAGAGAAACCGTTGCTCGTGTAGCTGCTGCTGCTATTGCCAAACAACTATTAGCACAGTTTAATATTCAAACCTATGCCTATGTTTCAAAAGTTGGACATTTGCAGTTAGACAAAGATTATACTCAATTAGACTTATCCAAAATTGATAGCAATATTGTTCGCTGTCCAGATGAAACTATGGCAAATCAAATGATAGACTATATCAAAGAAATACGCAAACAAGGCGATACAATTGGTGGAATTGTTACTGGTGTAATTAAAAATGTTCCAGTTGGTTTAGGCGAACCAGTTTTTGATAAATTACATGCAGACTTAGGTAAAGCTATGCTAAGTATTAATGCATGTAAAGGTTTTGAATATGGTAGTGGTTTTAGTGGATTGAATTTAAAAGGCAGCGAACACAACGATATTTTTTATAACGATAATGGCACTATAAAAACCAAAACTAATTTTTCTGGTGGCATTCAAGGTGGATTAAGCAATGGTATGGACATTTATTTTAATGTTGCTTTTAAACCTGTGGCAACTATTATGCAAGAACAACATTCTGTAGATAAATTTGGTAATGATACTACTGTTAGTGGAAAAGGCAGACACGATCCTTGTGTTTTACCAAGAGCTGTTCCAATTGTAGAAGCAATGGCTGCTTTAGTTATTACAGACCATTTACTACAAAACAAAACAAGTCAATTAAATAATATAAAATAATATATTTATATTAGCAATATACTTTACATTTGTTAAGAATTTTAGCTTAAGCTGTAATTTATCTTGAGATAAAGATATTGGCATAGTTTATTACTAACTTTATATTAGAAATTTAATATAATGAAAAATGCTTATACAGTAATAATAATAGGTAGTGGTTTTGGTGGACAATGTGCAGCTATTAATCTACAAAAAAATAATATCAATGATTTTTGTATTCTTGAAAGAAGAGATTTTATGGGTGGTACTTGGATGCAAAATAATTATCCTGGTGCAGCTGTAGATGTACAATCGCCTTTGTATTCTTTTTCTTTCGAACCATATAATTGGTCGCAGATGTTTGCAGAAAGAGATGAGTTAGAAGCATATACTAAACACATCATCAAAAAATACGATTTAGAAAAGGAAACTAAAATCAACACTAATGTAGAAAAACTAGAATGGAGCAATGACTTACAAAAATGGAAAATTCACACTAATAATGGTGAGTATTTAGCTCAGTTTATTATCAATGCATCTGGTCCTTTAAGTACGCCAGTAATTCCAAACTTTAAAGGAAAAGATAGCTTTAAAGGAAAATCTTTTCATAGTAATAATTGGGACAATAACTACGATTATAGCAAAAAAAGAGTAGCCGTAATTGGAAGTGGTGCAAGTGCTGCACAAATCATTCCTGCAATTGCTCCAGATGTAAAACACCTTGCTGTATTTCAAAGAACACCACATTGGGTTTTACCAAGACCAGATAAAAATTTTAATAATATAGAAAAATTTTTCTTAGGTAATAATAATATTTATAATATTGTAAGAAATTTAATTTACTGGCAATTAGAAACTAGAGTAATTGGTTTTAAGTATTCTGATTTTATGCTCAAAAAAGTGGCAGAAGATGTAGCTAGAAAATACATCAAGGCGTCAATAAAAGATAAAACACTACAAGAAAAAGTAACGCCAGATTATACCATTGGCTGTAAAAGAATTATTTTATCTAGTACATTGTATCCTGCATTTACTAGAGATAATGTAACACTCTTTTCAAAAGAAAATGGCATTAAAGAAATTGTTGAAGATGGTATTATTACTCAAGATGGAACTAAAGTAGAACTAGATTTAATTGTATATGCTACTGGTTATGATGCTACCGACAATGTAATTTCTTATCCAGTGTATGGAAAAGATGGTACTACAATTGCAGATTTTTGGCATGATTTTCCAAGAGCATATTTAGGAACAGCACTACCCAATTTCCCAAATTTATTTGTAGTTACTGGACCTAATACTGGAATTGGACATACCTCTGCTATCTTTATAATTGAAGCACAAATGAATTATATTATGAAAAGTATTCAAACAGTCATAGCTTCAAACAAAACAATAATTGAAGTAAAAGAAGAAGCTGAAGAAAAATATACCAATATGATTCATGATGAAATGAAAAAAACAGTTTGGCAATCTGGTGGATGCAATAGTTGGTACAAAAGTAAAAGCGGAAAAGTTATTGCTATGTTTCCTGGTTTTAGTTTTACCTATTTAAATATGACTAAAAATTTCAAAACAAAAGATCATATATTATCTTAATATAAATTATACTTATTTATGAAATCATTTAAGAATAAAGTAGTTGTAATTACTGGGGCAGGTTCTGGCATGGGAAGAGCATACGCATTAGCTTTTGCTAAAGAAGGTGCTAACTTAGCATTAAATAGTTATAGTTTAAATAATTTAGAAGAAACCAAAGAAATTGTTAATAGTAAATATAATGTTAAAATATATACAAGCGATTTTGATGTTTCGAATAATGCTAAAATGAAAGCTTTTGCAAAAAATGTCAAAAAGAACTTAGGTAATGCTCATGTTATTATAAATAATGCAGGTATTGAAGGTAATAGTAAACCAGTTTTTGAATTATCTGTAGAAAATATTGATAGAATTATGCAAGTAAATTTCTATGGTGTAGTTAATGGAACGCTGGCTTTTTTACCACAATTAATTGATAATAATGAAGGTGCAATTGTTAATGTTTCAAGTATTTTTGGTTTAGTAGGTGTTCCTAATTTTGCCGATTATTGTGCTAGCAAGTTTGCAGTCAGAGGATTTACAGAATCATTAATGGTAGAACTACTTAAAAGTCCAATAACAGTTCATTTGGTACATCCAGGTGGAATTAATACCAACATAACTCATAATAGCGAGAACCAAAAATTTGATAGTAAATATCTATCAACACCACCTGAAGCAATTGCTAGTGTTCTTATTAAAGCGATAAAAAGAAAACAATCTAAAATTGTTTATGGTAATGGTGCTTTAAAAACTTGGTTAGGAGCAAATTTTGTACCTCAAGATATTTTAAATGGTATACTTTGGCATGAATTTAAGAAAGTAATTGATTTAAAGTCTTATAAAAAAAGATTCTATGAAATCATTTAACAATAAAGTCGTTGTAATTACTGGAGGAAGCACTGGTATAGGACACGAATTGGTAAAAGCTTTTGCTAAAGTTGGAGCTAATATTGCAACTTGTGACATTGCTAGCTTTGAAGATACTAAGAAAGCAATTAGTCAGTATGATGTTCAACAATACTACGAAAAAGTAGACATGGCAGATAAAAAAGCCATTAAAAAATTTGCAGATAATGTATTGAAAAAGTTCGGATATATAGATATACTAATTAATAATGCAGGCATTGCTTTAGGCGATATTTCTTTCGATAAGGTATCTTTAGAAGACTTTGAAAAAATAACCAATATAAATTATTGGGGAGTAATTTATACTACACAATTATTTTATCAAAGTTTGATAGCAAGACCAGAATCTGCTTTGGTAAATTTATCAAGTTCACAAGGCATTTTAGCATTGCCATATCTTGTGCCTTACTGTACTACAAAATTTGCTGTAAGAGGTTTTACCGATGCTTTGCGAATTGAAAATGAAGTAAGAGGCATCACCAATCTTAGTATTCATACCGTTCATCCTAGTAGAGTTGCTACTAATATTACTTTGAATGCAGATTATAAAAGCAATCGTACGCAAAGATTCCATGAAAATTTACAAGCTGGAACTTCTCCAAAAGATGCCGCTAAAATTATAATGAAAGGTATTCAGCAAAAGAAAGACAGAATTTTTATTGATGATGGTGAGTTACACGATATTCTAGCACGACTAATGCCAACATCTAATAAGTATATAATAAAACAAATGATGAAACTAAAGAACTTTAGTGTAGACTAATTATTCGTCTTCTAATTCCCATGATTTACATCTTTCAATTGCTTTTTTCCATCCTTTTTTAAGCTGATTGGCTTTGTCTATTGGCATTTTGGGCGAGAATTTTGCATCTATTTTATAGTTAGCAGCTAGTTTATCTTTGTCGTAGAAACCAGTTTTTATACCAGCTAAATAAGCAGCACCTAATGCAGTCGTTTCTATAATTACTGGTCGGTCTACAGGTACTCGTATTATATCCGACTGAAATTGCATCAATAAATTATTGGCAGATGCTCCACCATCTACTTTTAAACCTCTTAACTCTATATCTGCATCATTTTGCATAGCATTCAATACATCATGTGTTTGGTACGCTAAAGATTCTAGTGTAGCTCTAATTAAATGTGATTTTTCTGTACCACGAGTCAATCCAAAAATAGCACCACGAGCATACATGTCCCAATATGGTGCACCTAATCCAGCAAATGCAGGAACTACATAGACACCAGCTGTATCTTCAACTTTCATCGCATAGTATTCTGAGTCTGGAGCAGAATCAATTAATTTCAAACCATCTCTAAGCCATTGTATAGCAGCACCAGCAATAAAAACACTGCCTTCTAATGCATATTCTACTTTATTATTAATACTCCAAGCAATGGTTGTAATTAATCCAGATTTTGATGGCACAAGTTTATCGCCAGTACTCATCAACATAAAACAACCTGTACCATAGGTATTTTTAGCATCACCAGCGTTAAAGCAAGTCTGACCAAATAAAGCAGCTTGTTGATCACCAGCAACACCTGTAATTGGAATTTCGATATCAAACAAAATATCAGCGTGTGTAGTGCCAAAATCACCACTTGAGTCTAAAACTTGTGGTAATATTTTTGTAGGAACATCTAATTGATGTAGCAATTTATCATCCCAACTTAAATTTTTAATATTGTATAAAAGTGTTCGTGAAGCATTACTGTAATCTGTAGCGTGTACTTTTCCTTTGGTTAGATTCCAAATCAACCAAGTATCAATAGTGCCAAATAGTAGTTTTTCTTCGTGTGCTTTTTTTCTTGCATCACTTACATTATTTAAAATCCAGTTGATTTTAGTTCCAGAAAAATAAGCATCTATTACTAAACCAGTTTTTTCTCGAACATAATCATCTAAATTTCTTTTTTTCAACTCATCGCAAAACGAAGCCGTTCTTCTGTCTTGCCAAACAATAGCATTGTAAATTGGTTTGCCTGTGGTTTTGTCCCAAACAACAGTCGTTTCTCTTTGATTGGTAATTCCAATACTATCAATTTCTTCAGGATGAATGTTGGCTTTAGCAATAGCTTCTCGAGCGACTTCAATTTGAGTTTGCAATATTTCCATTGGATCGTGTTCTACCCAACCTGGTTTTGGAAAATATTGTGTGAATTCTTTTTGTGCAACAGCTACTATTTGTGCATTTTTATCAAATAAAATAGCTCTTGAACTAGTAGTACCTTGATCTAATGCTAAAATATATTTTTTTGTCATGTTAGATGATTATTCATTCCAACACAAAATAAAGTAAAAATCATTATTCTCATAACTTGAGTTTGTTTTCTGTGCTGTCTAGAATTTCTTCCTGATATGATATACTATCACTTTAGTACAAGTAGTAGAAATTGCTAATAAAAAGTGTAAAGAAGAAACGCTCGACAATATGATTTTTTTATTTATATTATAAGAAAAAGAATAATTAATTACTTTATATCTATTGTTTCTCCTAAAAAATGTGGTTCTGTTTTGAGTACATAAATATCTAAAACCATTTTAACTCTAGCTAGTTTTTCTCTAAAAAAGTTAAACACAGATTCGTTTAAGGCAACATCTTTAGCATTAAATCCAATAACATTCATATCATTAGCATCAGCAATAAAAATGGCTCGCTTATTATGAAATGCTTGTGATATTACGGTTACTTTGTTTTCTTGAAACACTTTTTTGCATCGTACCATAGAATCGAAAGTACGAAAACCAGCATAATCGCAATAGATTACAGAATCTGGAATTCCCATTGCAATTAGTGTATCTCTAAAATCGTGTGGTTCGTTATAACCATACCAACCATTATCGCCACTAATAAGAATTCTATCTATTTTTTTGTTTTTCCAAAGTATATAAGTTGCATCTACTCTTTTTTGCCAAAACGGATTAATAGTTACTTTGTCTTCGAGTGTTTTGCATGTACCAAGCAATAAACCAACTCTGTTGTGTGGAATTTTATTGACATCATTATACAATTTATTTTGTGATGCTTTTTCGACTAAATTACTTGAAAAAATAATCAACCATAAAATAAAAACAGAAAATAATACAATAAATATATAAGTGTACTTATTAGATAATAGTTTTTTTATTGTCATTTTATTTTATAATGATATTTTAAAAGTGTATGCAATGGTTGTGATGCAAATTTGTACAGATTGTCTTTGTAATTGACTTTATTTTTTTCTAGCAATCGAATTAAGTTAAAACCAATAGCTCCTACATAATAAAAAGCTTCATTGGTGTCTGAATATTTTGGATCACTATTCATATTGAAACTACTAAAAGAAGTTCCACCAGTATAATTATTATCTATTTTTAATAAAGTAGAATCACCTTTAAATGCATTGTAATTGTGTTTTAAAATAGCTTCTTGATAATAAGTAGCACCTTCTAGTTTTTCCCAAAAATCTTCTGGTAAGTTAATTGGAAATTTTGTTTGTTTGATGTATTGCTTTCTTCTTTCGTTTCGGACTTTTAAAAACTCAGCAAAATATTTTTTTTCTACTTCTTTATTGGTACTCTGAATTGCTTTTAATAACAATTGATTTTCTTTATCTAAAGAATCTTTAAATGCAATATTGTTGTGATAAATACTGCTTAAAGAATCCATTGTTAGTAATTTCTTTTGTTTTAATAAACTGGTGATATAGTCTAAAATGGCAATGTTTTTGTATTGATATTGATGATAATATTCGTGAAAAGCACTAACTAACCATTCATCTGTATTATTAAATTCGTTAATGTTTAATCGTTGATACAGTTCTGGTGAACTTGCAAATAATACTGGTAGCTTGTAGTAAATCTGAGATTCATCGCCAAACTCTGGTTCAAACATCGTTTCAATAATGGCAATTGGAGTTTTAAAAGGAGCTAATTTTAATAGCGAATAGTCTTCACTAGCATCAATAGGAGCGTAGTTGTGAATGCGTTCCATAATTAATGCTTCTGGATTGAAGAAATAACTTGCAGAATCTGTTATGTAAACAATTGTACCTACAAAATTGCTTTTTCCAAAATCTTTCCAATATAAATTTCCAGCAAACTGCTTCATATTGTTTAAGCAGTCTATTCGTGCTACCATTACTTTTTCTTTGTCAGTAAGTACTTCTTGTGCATTTGCTAATTGAAAAGAAAAACAGATTAAAACGATAATATATATTAGTAATTTTTTCATCCATTAAAATAAATACGCTGCTTGAGCTGTGTTTTGTTTAAAATCTACAATAATATGTTCATTTAAAGTTGTAGCAATTGGCATGCCAACAATATCAGCTTTTATAGGAAATTTTTTGTGTGTTCTATCAATCAACACTACAATATAATTGCTTTTAATGCTATAATTTGCCAAAATTTGTTGAGCATAGTATAATGTTTTTCCAGAATTAGCAACATCGTCTATAAAGCAAACAGTCTTGTTGTTAAAATCTAATTGTTTACTCAGTGTAATTTTATCTGCCGTTGGATTTCTTTTATTGATAGTGAGTTCTGTTATCTCAATTTTTATTTTGTTGTCTATTGTTTGAATGATTTGTACAATATTTTGAAGCAAATCAAAACCACCTTCAGCAATACCAACTAAGCACAGTTCTTTTTCACCATAAGTATTTTCTAATATTTGATAAGCCATTCGTTCTAATTTTAAATCGATAGCAGCTTTATCTAATATTTTTTTTGCAGTTGATGGAATTTTCATAAGTGTTGCGTTTCTTGATTATTAAGCACTTGGTTTTAATATGCTATTTTTCTGTCGTTAAGTTCTACATTGAAATTTACTTTCGCACCTAAAGCTTCAAAAACTTTCAAAATAGTTTCGAATCTTGCATTCTTAACGCTATTCTCAATTTTAGATATTTGAGCTTTCTGAACACCAACAAGTTCTCCGAGTTGTTCTTGAGTTAATTTGCGTTCTTGCCTTGCTTCTTTAATTGCTTGTCCTAATAAATCAATTCTAAGTTCATTTTCAAATGCTTCACGCCTTTCTGTTCCACGCTTACCAATATGTTTATCAATCATTGAGTCAAGAGGTATTGTTTTAAATTTATTTGTAGCCATTATTATTTATTTTTTGTTTTATTTTCTATGTATAAGTTTCTTATTTCTTCTGCTTTTTTAATTTCTTTTGGTGGTGTTTTTTGTGATTTTTTCAAAATTCCGTGTGTTGCTATAACTAAAGTATTGTTGGTCTTTGTTTTATCCCAAAATGAAAAAAGTCGGTATGCTTTTCCATGGTACAATGTTCTAAACTCCCAAATAAAATCATTAAGTTTTTTAAACAGTTCACTATCATTTACAAATTGAGCTTTCTTTATGTTATAATATATTTTTTCTCTTGTTTTGTCGTCAAGATTCCCTAAAAAATTAATTGCATCAGGTAATAATTCTATATCAAAATTTGGCTTCATTCACAGTCTCATCAAAGTTAAGAAAATTTCCTTATTGGGAAACATTTTTTTGTGTTAAAAAAATATTTACATTTTACTATATAATAATATGCATACCAATAATAGCAAATAACAAGAACCTCATTATACTAATTTATAAAGAAATAACTTTATATTTATCTATCCATGTTAAAAATTAATAATAAACGATTATTTTAGCGAAGATTTTATAAAACACAAATTATGTTAATTGTACAAACTATTTTGTTTATTGTAGTAACCATTGGTTCATTTTATATTGCATTTAAAAAGTTCAAAGAAATTTACGACAATGTAAACTTAGGTAAACCAGAACACATTAATTCAACACTTGGATTTCGATTAAAAAGTATGCTCTTAGTTGCTTTTGGTCAGAAAAAGATGTTTAAAATTACCTTTCCAGCTTTTTTGCACTTAGCTATTTATGTAGCATTTTTAATTACACAAATAGAATTATTAGAAATCATTATTGATGGATTTACTGCTGGACACAGAAGAATATTTCATTTAATACACAATATTCCTGCTTTAAAATTCATTTATAAATTTACTATTGGTTCTATCGAAGCTATTTCGTTACTGACATTCTTTGTTACCATTATTTTTATTCTAAGAAGAACAATTTTTAAAATAGCTCGATTTAATAAACCAGAAATGAAAGGTTGGCCAGCTAAAGATGCTTTGTTAATCTTAGCTTTCGAGTTAATGTTAATTTGCTTTATTTTTATGATGAATGGAGCAGACAGAGCACTACAATTACAAGGCAATCATCATTATATAGATACTGGTGGATTTGTTATTAGCAAATATTTAGGTGCATCAATGGCTAATTTACCAAGTGGTTTATTGGTGTTTATGGAACGAGTAGGTTGGTGGGGACACTATATCATGGTATTAGTTTTCTTAAACTATTTACCTTATTCTAAACATTTACATATTATGTTGGCATTTCCTAATACTTTCTTTACGAGACCTGAGCCAAAAGGAGAAATGCACAATATGCCAACCATTATGAATGAAGTAAAAGCAATGTTTGATGATAGCTTTAAAGCACCAGAAGTAGAAGGCGAAATGCAGTTTGGTGCTAAAGATGTATTTGATTTGAGTTGGAAAAGCTTATTAGATGCATATACTTGTACAGAGTGTGGTAGATGTACCGACGCTTGTCCTGCAAATCAAACAGGTAAAAAACTATCTCCTAGAAAAATAATGATGGATACTAGAGATAGAATGACAGAAATTGCTCCAGCATATAAAGAACAAGGTGCAGCATTTAACGATGGCAAACAATTATTAGGCGATTATATCTCAAAAGAAGAATTAAGAGCTTGTACTACTTGTAATGCTTGTGTAGAAGAATGTCCAGTGAATATTAGTCCGTTAAGTATCATCTTAGAACTAAGAAGAAATATGATTATGGAAGAAGCAGATGCACCAGCAGAATGGAATGCTATTTTTGCTAACTTGGAAAATAATCAAGCACCATGGCAGTTTTCTCCAGCAGATAGATTAAAATGGACCGAAGAATTAAGTTAATTATATAAAAACGAATAAATCTAAATAATATGAATAGTGTACCAGTAATGTCAGATTTAGTAGCAGCAGGCAAAACACCTGATGTTGTGTTTTGGATTGGTTGTGCAGGAAGTTTTGACCAAAGAGCTCAAAGAGTTACTATAGCATTTACTAAGATATTAAATCAATTGAATACAAATTTTGCAGTACTAGGAACTGAAGAAGCTTGTACTGGTGATCCTGCAAGAAGAGCAGGAAACGAATTTGTGTTTCAAATGTTGGCACAACAAAATGTAGCAACGCTAAATAATTATGGCGTTAAAAAAATAGTAACTACTTGTCCACATTGTTTCAATACTTTAAAAAATGAATATCCAGCATTAGGCGGAAATTATGAAGTATTACATCATTCACAATTTTTACAGCAGTTAATTAACGAAGGAAAATTGAAAGTAGAAGGTGGTGCTTATAAAGGCAAAAGAATTACTTATCACGATTCTTGTTATTTAGGTAGAGCAAACGATGTTTATGAAGCACCAAGAACTGTTATTGAAGCTTTAGATGCAGATTTAGTGGAAGTAAATAAATGTAGAACAAATGGATTATGTTGTGGTGCAGGTGGTTCGCAAATGTTTAAAGAAGATGAACCAGGCAATCAAAGAATCAATATTAAAAGAACAGATCAATTAATAGAAGTAATGCCAGACATGATTGCAGTTGCTTGTCCGTTTTGTAATACTATGATTACCGATGGTGTTAAAAACGAAGACAAACAAGACGATATCAAAGTTTTAGACATTGCAGAATTGATTGCAAATGCCAACGGTTTATAGTGTATGAAAACTGCTTATAACGACATACCAAATGATGGACTTGTATTTATGTTTCAAGCCAATAGAAATTTTTCTACTGATGAAGCAGAAATTATAAATCAAGACATTCAACAGTTTTCAGAAGTATGGTTATCGCATACCAAAGCAGTTAAAAACTATGCTCAAATATATTTTAATAGAGTAATTGTTTTTTTTGTAGATGATGCTTTTAATGCAGTTGGTGGATGTTCTAAAGATAGCTTACATCAATTTATTAAATCACTAGGAGAAAAATATAATATTAATTTCTTTGATAGAATGCAGTTTTTGTATTGGAATGCAGACAATCAACTATGCGATTTTAATTTCAACGAAGCAGAGCAATTAATACAAAATGAAGTGTTAACCGCTGATACTTTGATAGTCAATCATCAAGTGGACACCAAAGCAATATTTGAAAATAATGTGAAAATTCCACTTAAATTATCTTATTTTTCTAAATTTTTGATGTCGTATCACAATTAATCACTAACTTAGTATCACTGACTAAATTATGAAGTTTAATTTTAAATATTTTTTGGTATTAGTAACAGTGCTACTAGTAAGTAGCTGTGCTTCAACATACAAGCCATTTGTAGTCGAAAATTTTCCGTTTAAGGAATTAAATACAGAAAATAGTAGAATTGATTACACAGCACGACAAGGAGTGATGTTCAATACAAGCAATACAAGATATGCTAAGAACGAAATTAAAAAAGACGAGCAATATACCTTAGTTGCTTTTAAAATTGTCAATAAATCAGATATTCCAGTTGCTATTAAAGATTTAAATTATTCTTGTGGAGGAAGCACTGTAATTACACCAATTTCTATGGAAAGCTATTTGAAAAAAGTAAACCAGAAAGCTGCATTACATTGGTTGTGGAGTGCTGCTGGTATTGTGTATCCAAAACCTGCTTATGACGAAGTAGTTATTGGTGGAGTAAAAACTAAAGTTCCAAAGGAAGACAAGGGTTTTACTAAGAATGGAAAAACTTATATTCCAATTCCTGTAGGTTTAATTTATGGTGCTGTAAACTATGGTATTGCTAAGAAAGCCAACAATAAAATGAAAAAAAATGTAGCTGATTACGACTTAAATCAGAAAGTAATTCAACCACACGACTCAATTTTTGGCGTTTTACCATTTAAAGGAATTCCAAATTGTGGTGATATTTATATTACTACACCGTATTAATTTTGAAAAGATTTTTTTCTAATACTATTCCAATTTTATCAGGATTTGAAGCTAATCATGCATTTAAAGTACTACGATGCAAAGAAGGTGAGTTAGTAGAGATTATTGATGGTAGTGGAAAATTATTTCGTGCTAAAATATTTTCTGTTCACAAAAATGAAGCTCAACTAGTTGATTTAGAATTATTAGAACATCAAACCGAAAATCAAAATAAACTAAGTATAGCAATTGCTCCAACTAAAAATTCAGACAGAATTGAGTTTTTTCTAGAAAAAGCAACTGAAATAGGTGTTGATAATATTTATTTTATAGAAACACATAGAACAGAAAGAAATAAAACTAATATTAGTAGATATTACAACAAAGTAGTAAGTGCTTGTAAACAAAGCAAACAGTTGTATTTGCCAATCATGCATACTATACAATCTTACGACGAATTATTGGCATCACATCATATTAAAGCTTACGAGCAACTATTTATAGCACATTGTAACGAAACAACAAAACAGTTATTGACTCATCAATATCAAAAAAATAAGCAAGCACTATTGTTAATTGGTCCAGAAGGCGATTTTACTGAAGAAGAAATAAACTTGGCTCTTAACAAAAATTTTGTTCCAGTAAGTTTAGGAAATACTATCTTGCGTGTAGAAACAGCAGGAATTGTTGCTTGTGTTACTGTAAATAACATTAATAATGAAAATAGTTTATAAGTTATTATCTATTGAATGCTTAGAATCAAAGTTTGGTAAAAATCGTCATTCTCAACTTGATTGGGAATCTATTTTTCGATTTTTACAACAGATTCCAAATAAATTTCTTCGTTATACTACGAACTTTTTTGGAATGAAGACTACATATAGAATATATAATTTATTATTTGTTTTATTGGTCATGTTTTCTAGTGTTGTGCTAGCACAAAATACTACAGTAAAAATTGGTTTACTCAAGTACAAAGGTGGTGGCGATTGGTATGCTAATCCAACTTCATTGAAAAATTTAGCGAGTTTTTGTAATAAAAATCTCAATATGCAACTGTCTACCAATATAGATGAAGTAGAACCAGGAAGTAGTACACTATTTAATTATTCGTATATACACATCACTGGACATGGCAATATTCTTTTTACAGATGATGAAGCAGAAAACCTACGGTTGTATTTAATAGCAGGTGGTTTTTTACATATTTCAGATAATTATGGAATTGATCCTTATATTAGAAAAGCAATGAAAAAGGTTTTTCCAGAATTAGATTTTGTAGAGTTACCAGCTAGTCATCCTATCTATCATCAGAAATATAATTTTAATAATGGCTTGCCTAAAATACATGAACATGATAATAAACCAGCAAAAGGTTTTGGTTTAATATACGAAGGCAGATTAATTTGTTTCTACGATTATGAAAGTGATTTAGGCGATGGTTGGGAAGATGCTTCTGTACATAAAGATGCAGAAAGTAAAAGACAACAAGCACTACAAATGGGTGCTAATATTATTAGTTTTGTTTGTACACAGTAATATTCTTACTTAAAATCCAAGTTGTGCTATAAAATTACCTAGTGCTGGTTTCCACAATAACACAATGAATAAAATTCCCCAAACTGCTCCGTAAAAATGTGCATCATGTCCAATATTATCATTGGCTCGTCTTCCCATAAAAAAAGAATAGAGTAAGTAACCAACACCTAAAATGTAGGCAGGCATAAAAAATGGAATTGGAAAAATCATCAACTTGTTTGTAGGATATAGAATAATGCTACAAAACACAATAGCACTAACAGCACCAGAAGCTCCTAATGCATTATAAGCTGGATTATTTTTATGCTTAAAATAGCTATATACACTACTCATAATTAATCCACTAATATATAATATGATATACATTAAATTGCCTTTGTTCCCAAAAATATATTGACTTTTAAACGACTGTTCTACAATGCCACCAAATAAATACAATGCATACATATTAAAGAACAAATGCATAAAATCTGCATGAATAAAACCAGAACTAATAAATCTAGAATAATCTTTGTTAGTATGAATTACATACGGATTAAAAATTAATTTAGACATAGTCGCTCTATTATTAAAAGCCATTAAACTGGTAATTACAGTTACTATTATAATGCCATAAGTTATCGTCATACTACAATATTAAACATTTATTTTTTCATTTTTAGGCAAATCTGCCAGTGCTTTTACTTCATTAGCATCAATTTGATATACAAAACTGCTATTGCCATTGGTAAGCATTAATAAAGGCACTTGTAAGCTTAAATTATAAGTAAACAACTGCTTTAAATCTTGTTCCGATAAATTAATTTGTGTGGCTTTGCATTCAATTAAAATTTGCATTTGCATTTGCTTATTAAATACAATAATATCATACCTTTTTTTTATATTATTAAAAACAAATTGCTTTTCAACAGAAATATGTGTAGCAGTATAATGGTATTTTTCTATCAATTGTAAAATGGTAAACTGTCTCACTTTTTCTTCTGGTGTTAATACCAACCATTTTTTTCTTATCAAGCAAAAAACAAAAGATTTCCCATTTTCTTTCTTTATGTTGATTTTATTTAATGCCATTTATTACGCTAAACTAATACAATTTTATACTTTCGCAAAACATGCTTTCTTTTGATCAAATAGCACAAGAAATTAAAGATAAATCGTTTGATAAGATTTATTTTTTATGTGGAGAAGAAATATATTTTATTGATGTAATTGAAAAATTAATCTTACAAAATAGTTTAGCAGAACATGAGAAAGATTTTAATTTAGATGTTTTCTATGCAAAAGATACTGATCCACAAAATATTATTAATGCAGCACAACAGTATCCATCGTTTGCAGAGAGGAGAGTAGTAATTGTTAGAGAAGCACAGCACTACAAAACTAAAGATTGGGAATATCTAGAAAAATATTTTTTAAATGCAGCCGATTCTACTATTTTAATTTTTGAACACAAGCACAAAACCATAGACAAACGAACTAAAGTATCTAAAAGCATACAAAAACACAGTTGTTTTTTTGAAAGCAATAAGCTAAACGATGTAGAAGTTCCTAAATTTATTATAGAAACAGCAAAGCAAAAAAAGATAAAAGTAAAAGATAGCATTGCTCAATTATTGGCAGAGAATATTGGCAACGACTTATCACACATTGTTTTAGAGTTAGATAAAGTAGCGACTATTTTGCCAGAAAATAGCGAATTAACAGCTACTGATGTAGAAAAATGGATTGGCATTTCTAAAGAGTACAACATTACTGAAATGAATAAAGCAGTAATACATCATGATTTTAAAAAAGCACTGAAAATTATTTTATACTTTGATAGCAATCCGAAAGCTGGAAACATTATACCAATTATTGCTTTTTTATATACTTATTTTAGTAGATTATTGGTCTATCATCAACATAAAAACAAAGCAGAATTTGAGTTAAAGAAATTGGGCTTGTTTTATATCAACGATTATAAAGTTGGTGCAAATTACTACAGTTTTGAGAAAACGCAAAATATCATCAACGACTTGTGTTTGTATGATGCAAAATCGAAAGGTTTGTACAGTACAGGCAATACAGACACTACTGCTCTTTTAAAAGAATTGATTTATAAAATCATGCATTAAGGTTGAATCTTTTCTTATTCTAAAAAATACAGTCATTGCTAATTTTTGTGAAGTATAAACAAAAAATGAAGCAATCTATTTCAATAAAGAAAAGCTTTATAAGATAAAAATTGCAAACTAATTCTTTATAAAACTAATAGTCGCATTGTGTTTTTCTGTAGATAACTGAATTAAATACATAGCATTATCTAAACTACTTACATCAATACTAAAGTTGTTGTTGTTAGCATTATATTGATTTTGATAAACTAGTCTACCAGTCATGTCTATAATATTCACATTAATATTACTATTGACAAACTGATGTTTGATTTGTAGTGTATTGCTTGTCGGATTTGGATATACATCAACCAAATAAGCATCATTTTTATTGTTTTTAATGGCTGTAGGTACTTGCTCTACAGTTTTGTCAATAATAATTCCTTGTCGTTTACCTTTCAGTACATTACGCATAAAATCTGCTTGTTGTTTGGTAAACATATTGTAGCAATTATCTCCAGAATAATCCATATAATTTTCAAATAAATCTGGATAGTCAACAATTCTATTATTAGCAATAATTGGAGCATCACAAGTATTAATGGTAGTATCACATCTATATTCGCCAAGTGTAGAAGATGCAGGAGCTTTTTGTGGTGGCGTATCTTTTATACCATCAGTAAATAATAAATCGGCAGTAAATATATTGCAATCTACACCAAAAAGATTTCCATAATCGCCCCAAATATGTCGCAAACCTAAGTAGTGTCCAACTTCATGTACAGTAGTTCTTCCTTTGCCAATAGATTCTTGTACATATGGTGGTCTTGTTTGTGCATAATAATTATTCACACCAAAAAAGCGATAATCAATAGACACACCATCTACATCTTCTGCAGGATAACCAACACCAAATGGCCAATTGCGTAATCCTGGTGGAGCAAAAGCAAAACCACCAAGTACACCTTCGCTTAAATCTCTATTATAATTTAAATTAGTAACCCAAATATTTAAATATCTTTTAGTATCCCAAGGACTTTTTCCTATAGTGGTATCTTGAACACCATTCACTGTTTTTACTACTGTATCTTTTTTAAACCAATCTGATATTGTACTAAGCAATTGTTCTAACGGATCATTAGAAACTTGTGATGGTGGTTTTGCAAATGTTCTAGTAATTCCATTTGTAGGATTTCCATCAGGATCTAAAGTAGCTAATTGAAACTGTAATTTAGGATTTCCTTTAATACTAGTAAAAATTGGTCGAAGATTACTACCATCTTCATTGGTAGCAGAAAAGTCTTTATTAAGTTGATTAATTTGTGAAAAAACAATATCATCAGGAATATTTTGTTGATTATTATCTTCTATATGAACAATATGTACTACTACTTGTATCGTGTAAATAGTATCATCTGTAGCAAGTCTAGAGTTTTGTCTGTCTATAATATCATAAAATGAATTAAAATCTTCATTTACATTGTTATTATAATTTGGATTGATATGACGCATTGCTTCTACAAATTGCTCTTGACCACAAACTTTATGCATATCATCAAAAGCAAAAATGAACTGATGCATTATTAGTATGCTAAATACAATAAGTGTAGATTTTAAACTCATATTAAATTGATTTACATCAAATATAAGCAAAAAAATGAAAAGTTAATTTTTCTTAAATTAAGCTTTATGCTTACTGTTTAATTCAATTGTGGATTTTCTGGAAAGTTGGTCATTAGTTTGTATTTTCCGCCCATGTGTGTTAATACATCTTGCCACATATATTCACTCATTTTATATATTTGGTGATAGTCTTTGCAAACTATCCAGCTTTCTTCTTTCATTTCTTCTTGTAGTTGATTTTTGTCCCAACCTGCATAGCCAATGAAAAATTTTATATTGTGTGGGTGTATTTGTTTATTTTTTATTAATTGTTTTAAAACTTCATAATCACCATTCCAAAAAATATTATCGGCAATAGGCGTGGAGTTGGGAATTAAATCGCCATAACAATGTAAATAATTCATTTGGTCTAAACCAACAGGACCACCATAATACATCAAAGCATTAAAACTAGGAAAGTTTTCAATCATCTGATTGATTTTAAAAATAGAAGGTCGGTTTAATACTAAACCAATACTACCTTGCTCATTGTGTTCGCAGATAAGCGTAACCGTTCGCTTAAAATGTTGGTCGTACATAAAAGGTTCTGCCAATAGTAAATCGCCTTTATTTATAATTGTGTTGTTAGACATATCAACAAAATAAACAAAAAGAGTAATTAAATGGTTTATTTTTTACATTAAAATACCTTTTTTTGCATTTATTGCTGGTGGAATATTGTCTTCTTGTAGCATTTCTTTTAAATCGATTTCTATGGTTCTATATAAAGACAATATTAAACACAATCTTATAATAACTTTTAAACCGAACTCAGCTTAATATGTCAATAGATAGTCACTAATCAATGGTTATTTGCATATAACCATTGATTAGTGAATTTTATTTTTATTCTTTAATAAATTTGTAATATAATTTATTGTTTGAATAATCATCAATTACTAGTAAATAAGTTGCTTTACTTAAGTGACTAACATCTACCTTAAATATCTTGTTATTGCTAATGTCAATAGTATTGGTATAAATAGTTTGACCTAATGTATTATATATATTTACAGTAGGATTAGTTTTAAAAGTATTAGAAAATACTATATTTAATTCATTAGCTACTGGATTTGGATATACAGCAACTTCTTGTTTTGTATTGCTATTTGTTTTAATTAATACAATATTACTATATGTATAAGCACCATTATAATCAACTTGTTTTAATCTATAATAATTATTTCCAACAATTGGATTATAATGTGTAAACTGATAGTCTAACATTTCGCTACTATTGCCTGCACCTAAAACTTCGCCAATAGCTGTAAAATTAGCACCATCTGTACTGTGTTCAATAATAAATTTCCAGTTATTAATTTCTGCTGTGGTTGTCCAGAATAATAAATTATCTGTACCTACATTAATGCCATTAAAACTCAATAGTTCGATTGGTAAAGGTGAGTTGTCTATTTGTGCTTTGGAAATAGCATATCCAAATACAGAAAAACTATCAATTGGTAAGAAATCTACATAATTGATACTATTTACCGTTCCTGTTGGTAAATCGCCTAATGTCCAAATTTGACCTGCAGCATGAATACCTTCTGCAGGAACTGGTAAAATATTACTAACTAAACCATCAACTTTAAACCAATGTTGTAAAATTGGAGTTCCTGCAAGTGGTGTTAAAACATCTAAATATTCTGTTTCACCAAAACCACCACTACCATCTTTGGCTGCTTGTAACTCTGCTGGATTGTATAGCATTCTTACAGTAAAATGTGGAGCAGGATAGATTATTCTATCAAAACAACTAGCACAATCTACTTCTAACATTCTACGCATTAAACGCACTGCTTGAATGCCATCGCCATCACCTAAATCTGCATATGCTGAGTTGGCATCTATTCTAATTGTCATTTTAGACATATCTAAAACATAGTTTGAGTCTTTTATGGCACCATAATAGTTATTGACATTAGATGGATTTTTAAGATAAATCCATTGTCCACTTCTACATTTCTCTACAGTAACATCAGTACCATAAGTAGATAATTGAGCAGTATATGCAGTAATATCTGTAGCCAATGTAAATACAGCACCATTAGTAAACTGAGTTATTCCGTTAAAGGTTATAGTACTAGCAGTAACAGAACTTGGTTGAATAATATAGGCATGATTATAATCTGTATTTCCAGTTGTATCTATCAATAGACCAAAGTCATTACCTGTGAGTGTTAATTTAGATCTGTCAAAAGTAACTGTAACTGCTTTTTGTTTGTTATTGAAGTTAGTTAGTTGTACTTTCCAATCTTTATCTAAAATATAGTTGGTACAAATATCTCCACTGTAAACACCATCTTCCATGATACCATCGCTATCAATATCTTCATCATTATTTGCCCAAACGAGGAAAGATCTGTTTTTATCAAATCCTGTAGGAGATTCAATAGTTACCACAGCATCTGCATTTACACTGGTAGATTTTGGTTGTAATAAACCAGAACAACTATCTAATCCAATACCAGCAATATCATGCTCGAAAGCACCATAAGTAGATGCTGCATAAATTATAGTACCATCACTTGCAGTATAATCATTATATTGATCTTGATTAAGTGTTATACCATATTTAATTGCTAAATAAGTATTTATTCTTAGCACTTCTGCATCAGACAATAAGCCATCATAAATTAAAACTTCGCCTACAAGTCCGTCCCAAAATGCATCGCCTCCACTACTACCAACATAGAGTTGATTACCAATTTGAGTTTGTTGAAAAGCATCCATATCAGTTAACCATTTATAACCATCTATATATGTATATATATTGTTTGCAGTTCCGACAGTAGTAGCAGTATTGGTAGAACCAACTGAATATATTTGCGACTGTTGATTTGTGCCACCAGTATATCCATTATATAATAACGGATAGCCAGTTTGTGTGCCACATTGAGCATAATAAGAGCATGGAGAAGAACTAGCCATTACAAAATTCCAACCATTGGTAACATCATCTTCCAAATCTAAACCTGGATAATTACCATTACTACCCATTCCTGCTGTTGCTCTTAATACATCAACAGTTTCCAAATCCTTACCAACAGTAATCATATGAAAACCACTTGTATTGGGAAAATACTCTGTTGTATTATGTAAATCTTGATAATAGCTAACTCCATTATTCTTAAATTGAATACTGTTATTGTAGTTCATTAAATAAGGTGCTGCTGTTTGATAAGTTGGTGTACTTAAAGCATAATCTCTAGTTAAATCTCTATTGCCATAATTATCTTTCCATTTGGTAACTGTAGTACCTGATAAATCAACTTCACTTGTATTATCTGCTTTATACCAAGCAACCAAATGATTGCTAACACCACCTGGAGTGATAGAATTTCCGAATAATGTAAAATAATCGTTATTAGCAAAAGGTACATTTTCGAAACGCACTACAGAATCTCCAATTATAGTTGGTGTAATAGATGAAACTGTGGCTCCACTCATTACATCGCTACCATTTCTAATGAGTAATTTAAAATTATTTAGTTCAGCTTGGAATGGCAATTTTTTCAAGTCAAAATCAAGAGTTACTACACCTACATCTCCAGCTTTTTGTACATGCCAAATTCTGTTTACTCTACCAGAACAATCGTAAGGAACAATAGGTATATCTATATCATTAATGCTGTTTAATGCTAAGTCGTTATTTGCCCAAGCCAAAAATTCTTTGTTTTGCATATTAGCAGGATTAGCACTTATTGTAACCACAGCATCTTCATTTACAGAAGTAGATTTTGGTTGAAATAAGCCAGAACAAATATCTTGTCCAATACCAGCAATATCATGGTCGTAAGCACCAAAAGAAGAAGCAGCATAAATTGAAGTACCATCGCTAGCTATGTAATCGTTGGCTTGGTCTTGATTAAGTGTAATACCATATTTTATAGCTAAATAGGAATTTACTTTTAAAAGTTCTGCATCAGACAATAAGCCATCATAAATTAAAATTTCACCAATTAATCCATCCCAAAGTGCATCTGCACCACTACTACCAACATATAAATTATTTCCAATATAAGTTTGTTGATATGCATCCATATCTGTTAACCATTTATATCCATCTATGTATGTGTATATATTATTTGCAGCTCCTACTGTTGTTGCTGTATTTGTAGAACCAACGGAGTAAATTTGTGCTTGTTGATTTGTACCACCTGTATATCCATTATATAATAAGGGATAGCCAGTTTGAGTACCACATTGAGCATAATAATAACATGGCGATGACAAATCCATTACAAAATTCCAACCATTGGTAACATCATCTTCTAAATCTAAACCTGGATAGTTTCCATTATCTCCCATTCCTGCCGTTGCTCTTAAAACATCAACAGTTTCCAAATCTTTACCTATTGTAATTAAATGAAATCCTTTTGTATTTGAGAAATATCTTGTGGTATTACTTAATAATTGATAAGTACCTAAATCATTATCAAATTCTAATGATGGATTATAGTTTAATAAATACGGTGCAGCTGTTTGTCGCTTCGGATAAGTAGGCGAACCACTACTTGTAAATGTAGTTAGATTTCTGTTTCCTGCCTTATCGTTCCATTGTGTAACTCTACTTCCAGAAAGTGAAATTGAAGTAGCATCATCTGCTTTATACCAAGCTACCAAATGATTAGTAATACCACCAGGTGCCTCAATAGCATCACCGACTATAGTAAAATAATCGTTATTAGAAAAAGGTACATTGGCAAAGCGAATGGTATCACCAATTATAGTTGGAATAATTGATGAGATGGTAGCTCCACTCATTACATCGCTTCCATTTCTTACGAGTAATCTAACATCTGTACTTTTTACAATTGGAATGTTTTTAGCATTGAAACTTAGTGTTACATTGCCTACATCGCCCACCTTTTGTATATGCCAAATACGATTTACTCTACCTGGACAATCATAGGTAGGTAATCCACTACTTGGATAGTCATTTTTTTCATCAGGAGCTATAGCTAAATCATTATTTGCCCAAGTTAAAAATTCCAAATTACTAATGTTTGCTTTATTTGCTTCCATAGTAACCACCGCATCTTCATTAGCACTGGTAGACTTTGGTTGTAGCAATCCGGAACAAATGTCCATACCTATACCAGCAATATCATATTTGTAGTTTCCAAAAGTAGATGCAGCATAAATAGAGGTACCATCGCTTGCTATATAATCATTTGACATTCTTTGATCTAATGTAATACCATATTTTATAGCGAGATAAGAATTGACTTTTAACTGTTCTGTAGCAGTAAGTTTTTTATTATAAATAATAATTTCATTCGCAAGACCTTTGAAAAATTCTGCACTACCTGTGTTGCCAACCCATACCATATTACCAATATAAGCACTTCCATTTGCATCTAAAGTAGTAGATTCACTGTACCCATCAACATTTGAAAAGACATTATCAGTACCACCATTTGGAGTTGACATTCCATATATTTGTGCTTGTTGATTATTGCCACCAGCAAATCCGTTATATAAAATTGCATTAGATGCTGTATATCCTACTGGGATACCTGTTGATACATAAGGATACCAACCAGAAGTGGTATAAGCATTCATACCAAAAGCAGGGCAATTGCCATCATTTCCCATACCTAATATTTCGCTTGGAGTACCATTATTTTTTTGTTGTACACCAACTGCCAACATTTCAAAAGGATCTGTTGTGGCAAATAATCTGGTTGAATTATTTAGTTGGTCATCCGTTCCATCAAATTCTATGGAAGGATAATTATTTACTAATTTGCTTGATGTTGTATTATAAAATTTTGGTTTATAAGCTGCAGTAGCTTGAGTTACATTATAAGAACTTCCCGTAGCAGAATTTGTCCAAGTAGTAACAGTAGAACCATCTCCAGACAGAACACCATCATTTGTTTTGTACCATACTTTTAAATTGGCTGTAACACCACCTGGTGCTGTTACAGGTTGTACAAAGGTAAAATATTGTCCGCTTGTAAAATCTACTTGTGCCGTAAGGTTGCCATTTCCATCATCGGTCATTAAAATTTCGGAAGTACCTGCACCAAAGGAAGCACTATTATTAACTACCATATATGTTGTAGTTGCTGCCGCTGGTGTAATAATTGGAATAGTAACCGTTACATTTCCGACCGTACCTGTTTCTTGCACTTTCCAAATTCTGTTCATAATGTACATACATGGAGCAGAGCTAAATGTAATTGGTGTGTATGAAACATCGTAATTAGTAGTTAAACCATTATGACCAGCAATTAAATAACTTGCATCTGCTGAAAATGTATTAGCATTACTTACATTATTAGTAGCGAGACCATTATTTAAACTAATAGCAGGTTGAAAACCACCATTTATACTTTTTGATTGTTTTTGATTGAGTGCTTGATTGTCATCTCTACCAATACCAAAAATATCATAGCCATAAGCTGTATTAGTTGTTCCATTCCATATTGTTGTACCGCTACTATTTACATAATTAAAATTATTTCCGTTTCTACCAACATAACCATTACCTTGTCCTAGTGTAATACCATATTTAATTCCTAAATAAGATTGAATTTTATTAGCTTCTGCATCAGTAATATTTCTATCATAAGCAATAAATTCTGCATAATTGCCACGCCAAAACTCGTGATTTGCAGAGGCATCTCCATTAGCACCTATTTTAAACATAGCAAAATGATAGGAACGGCTAGAAGAAGATGCATCTCTATTAATATAAGTCCAATTAGGTTCGTAATTAGGACCATCTTTATAGCCATCTACATAGGTAATCAATTTATCACTTGCTATATTATTAACAGAACGCATACCAACAACTTGAGCTTGAGCTTTTTTTACTGTGGCATCTCTTGTAAAATTAGAGCCATTCCAATAAGCACCTGTATAAGGACTATAAGTTGTCCCTTTTCCAAAAGAACCAAAATAATTAGCATATCCTAAAAGGGCATAAGGAATAATTGAATTAAAACTTGATAGGGTTGTATTTTTATTTAACGAAAAATAATCTTCTACTGATTGGGCACTAAAAAAGGATCTATAGTATTCATCTTCTGCACTATCTATTGCTACGATAAAAAAAGCATATTCTGCATTGTAAGACATGAACCTTGATGTATTTACCAAAAAATCATTTGAACCATCAAAACGCAATGAAGGATTATAATTAATTTGCTGGTTAGCTGATGTACTATAAAACAAAGGTCTGTTTGTAGCTGTAGATTGAGTAACATGATAAGTAGAACCATTGAGTGAATTATTCCATTGGCTTACAGCTGTACCATCTCCAGATAAAATGCCATCATTGGCTTTGTACCATAATTTTAGATTGCTTGCAACATCGCCTGGTGCAACAATAGTAGAACCTAATAAAGTAAAATAATCATCGTTAGCAAAAGGAACATTAGTAAAACGTACAATAGTATCACCAATAATGGTTGGCGTAATGCTAGATATTGTAGCACCACTCATTACATCGCTACCGTTTCTAACTAATAATTTAAAACCAGCACTTGTTATAAATGCCATGTCTTTGATATTGAAATCAAGTGTTACATTGCCAACATCTCCAGTTTCTTGTACATGCCAAATTCTACCTAGTCGTATTGGATTGGTAATTCCAGTACTAGCAGGAATGTCTAATCTTTCGCTTGGACTGTAATTTAAGTCATTATTTGCCCACACAAGAAATTCTAAATCTGTTACATTGGCTGTATTTGCCTCAATTGTAACTTTAGCATCTTCATTTACACTTGTAGATTTTAATTGTAATAAACCAGAACCATTGTCCTTACCAATACCAGCTATATCATGATTGTAAGCTCCAAAAGATGAGGCATTATAGATAACTGTTCCACTACTTGCGGTATAGTTATTTGTTCTTCTTTGGTCTAAAGTAATACCGTACTTAAGTGCCAAATAAGTATTTACTTTTAGCATTTCGGCATCTGTGAGTTTTTTGTTGTATATAATTGCTTCACTTACTGCACCTTTCCATAGTTCAGTATTATTATTAGCACATCCAACATAAAATTTTTGTCTATAATATGGGTCTTGGGTACTATTAGCATCTAAATTAGTTTGTTTATTAAAACCATCAACATAGCTATATACATTATTGCTACCTCCATTAGAGGTACTTAAACCAAATATTTGTGGTTGTTGATTGCTTCCCCCAAAATTTCCATTATACAAAATGGCACTATCTCCTGCATAATTAGTTGGTGTTGAATTCCAAATATATGGACTCCAACCAGTTGGACTAGTTCCATTTGTTACAAGAGAAAAATCTGGAACTATACCAGTCCATACACCAGTTCCCATACTAACACTTGATCTAGTTCTGCCTAAATTAGTTGTTTCCATATCTTTTGCTACAGATATAATAGTATAAGGGCTAGTTGCAGCAGCCCAATATGTACTTAAATTATACAAATACTGACTTATAGCTGCAGTATTATCAAACATTATACACGGATTATAATTTAATAGTTGGCTACCAGATGTTATATAGGTTGGCGTACTACTTGCATTACGAACTAGATGAAAACTACCTATTTGGTCATTCCATTGTGTTACAGTAGCTCCAGAAGTTGTAACTCCTGTATTTGCCTTATACCATGATACTAAATTAGTTGAAATGCCACCTGGAGATTGTGCAAATATATTATTAAAAAGAGTAGTTAATAATAAAGTTAACAGTAAATATTTTCTCATAAGCTTATAGTTTCATTTTTATTTCACCTAAACTTAATCTTTTGTGTTGAGTTTAGTAAAGTACAAAGCTTAAAAAAATCATAAATGAAAGAATCTTATTTGAATTTGTTAACTTAAGATAATAAAAATGGTACTCAATTTTGAGTACCACTGTAATTATAATTTAGTATTATTAAAGTAAATTTTGTTAGTTGTTCTTTAACTTCTTCATTTTCAAGGAAAGATATACATTATATACTCCAATTGTTATAAATGCTATGGCAGTCCAAACTACTATTGATAATCCAGCAAATAATGGATTCCAAAGTAAAATAAAGGCAAATAATAGTCCTAATATTCCTAGTACTAGTAAATTTCCCCAATCTAAAACACCATAAGATTTTAAGTCGATAGCATAGCTAATAGCATTAATGGCTCTAAACATTACTAAAAAACCAACATAAAATGGTAGTGTTGTAATTGATATTGCTGGATTCATAATTAGCATAATACCAACAATAAATGTAAGTATACCAAATACTAGTGACCAACCCCAATTGTGAATTTCGTTTTTGTTGGTAATAGCAAAGGCAATTTCTGAAATACCAGATACTAAAAAGGAGATACTAAAGATTATGCTTAGTGTAATATAAGCTTCTAGAGGTTTTGTAAAAGTATAAACACCTGTTATTATAAATATTAATCCAATTAATAAGAATAAGTACCAGTGTTTAATTGCATTTCTTACTGTTCTAAAAATGTTATTTTCCATAATGAAGTTAATTTAATAACTAAATATAAGTATATTATTATATATGTGCAACATTAAAAATGAAAAACTTATTAACATTAACTTTGTTAAATATAACTAACTGTATAATGTTTTTTTGTGTTGCTAGTAAATATTATCAACTAGAAAAAAATAAAATTATACCTTTATCCTATGCTTTATATTGTACCAACGCCAATAGGTAATCTCGAAGATATTACGCTTAGAGCAATTAATGTGTTAAAATCTGTAGATATAATTTTGGCAGAAGATACAAGGACCTCAAAGGTGTTACTTAATCACTATTTAATTACTACAAGCTTAAAACCATATCATAAAGACAATGAACATAAAATAGTAGAAAGTATTATTCATCAACTTCAGCAAGGTACAACGATGGCATTAATTAGTGATGCAGGAACTCCAAGTATTTCTGATCCTGGATTTTTGTTGGTTCGTGCTTGTAAACAAAATAATATTGCAATAGAATGTTTGCCTGGTGCTACAGCATTTGTTCCTGCATTGGTACAATCTGGTTTTCCTAGTGATGCTTTTGTATTTGAAGGATTTTTACCTCATAAAAAAGGAAGACAAAAAAAATGGCTAGAATTACAACAGGAGAGTAGAACAATTATATTGTACGAATCGCCTTATAGAATTATAAAATTACTAGAAGAAGCTACGCAGTATTTATACGAAAATACGCAAGTAAGTATTAGTCGAGAGATTACTAAGAAGTTTGAAGAACATATCTCTGGAACAATTGACGAAGTATGGAATCATTTTCAAGAACATCAACCTAAAGGAGAATTTGTAGTACTTTTTTATACACCTAAAAAATGATAAATTTAAAACATATATTATATGATGTATTATCAGTAGTGCAAAATGCTGGTCAGTTTATTAGACAGGAAACTGGTAATATTACTGCTACAGATGTTGAAACCAAGAGTTTAAATAGTTTGGTTACTTTTGTTGATAAACAAGCAGAACAGATTTTAGTTAAAGGACTTCAAAAAATTATTCCTGCTTCTACATTTCTTACCGAAGAAAATACCATTGCAGAGCAACAAGGCGAGTATAAATGGATTATTGATTCTTTAGACGGAACTACTAATTTTATACATGCTATTCCAGTGTTTGCTGTTTCAGTAGCATTGCAATATCGTAATCAAACGATATTGGGTGTTGTGTTAGAAGTCAATAGAAATGAATGTTTTTATGCTATAACAGATGATAACGCCTACTGTAATCAACAAATAATAAAAGTAAGTAATACTAAAAATCTACAGGATAGTTTAATTGCTACAGGTTTTCCTTATTACGATTATCAACATACTAAAGCATACTTGGATACACTCTATTACTTTATGAAAAATACTAGAGGCATGCGACGATTAGGTGCTGCAGCTGTAGACTTAGCTTATGTTGCTTGTGGTAGATTTGATGCTTTTTTTGAATACAGTTTAGCACCTTGGGATGTTGCTGCTGGTGCATTTATTGTACAACAAGCAGACGGACAAGTGCTAGACTTTCATGGAAAAGACAACTATCTTTTTGGAAAAACGATTATAGCATCTAATGCATTACTAGATAAAGCAATGTTACAAACTATTCAGCAGTATTTTAATATCAGTTAAACTTTGGCAAGCGTAACCAACCAGCTGGTCGTTTAAAATTATCGCCAACAGAGTATCTACCATTTTTATAAGTTAATGGATAGGTGGCTCTTGTTCCTTCAATAATATTTTGTTGAATAACTTCAACACTATTATCGGTTACTTTAGTAACAATACAAACATGACCATACTCAGAATAAGGAAAAACCATAATATCATCTACTTTTGGTTTTACATTATCATCATTATAATATTGATACATGCCTCTTTCTTTATTCAATTCTCCTTGATTGTATAATAAACTGATAAAAGAGTATGCATGACCCATTCCATTTGGAAATTTATGTTGATGTGCATCATACATATATCGTTTAATAAATTCAACACATTGCCATTTCTGACCATAATAATAGCCATCTTTTGCATAGTGTCTACCTTGAGATTTTAAATAATCAACACCGTTGTAATATACATCAACACCATTGTAAGTGTCTATTACATCGCCAATTTTTTGTGAGTAACCAGAAACGCTTAATGCTAAAATAAAAAATAATAATCCTACGCTTTTCAAATATTTCATAATGCTTATTTTTGTTGTGATGAACAATAATTATGCCACTAACTTACTAAAAATATGCTAGACTTCGATAAATATTGCATGCAACAAGCGTTTAAATTGGCTCAACAAGCTTATGAAAACAATGAAGTTCCTATTGGAGCAGTCGTTGTATCTAATCAAAAAATAATAGGAAAAGGATATAATCAAGTAGAATTATTACAAGACGCTACAGCACACGCAGAAATTTTAGCTATTACAGCAGCCAGCAACTATTTACAAAGTAAGTATTTGACTAATTGTACTATGTATGTTACTCTAGAACCATGTATGATGTGTAGTGGTGCAATAATTCATGCACAGCTTTCTAAAGTAATTTATGCTACAAAAGACAATAGCAAAAATCAAGCTATAAAATCATTGGTGCAGATAAACAATTTAGAAATGATTAATCACTGTACTGATTTGTTGCAATCTTTTTTTAAATTAAAAAGGAAAAGCTTTGGCATATAATTTGTGTATGTAATTGTAAAATATTATTTTTAATAAAAAAAGTTTAGAAAATGAAAAAAGGAATATTGGCATTTATTGCTGTTTTTGCTATGAGCATAGCTGTAAGAGCTGCTGAACCTAATGTTTTAGGAACATGGTTGGTTGGCGACAAAGATTACAAAATTAAGGTTACTAAAAACTCGAAAGGAGAGTTGGAAGGTCATGTAGTTTGGTTAAAAGAACCAAATGATGCTAATGGAAAACCTAAAACAGATATTGTAAATCCAGATCCTGCAAAAAGAAATGTTCCTGTAAAAGGATTAAAAATTTTGTGGAATTTTAAATACAATCCAGAAACAGGTTATTACGAAGATGGCAAAGTATATAAAGATGGAAAAACATACTGTGGTAAGATAACACTTAACGAAGATGGTACACTTTACTTAAAAGGATTTTTATGTAGTGCCAAATTTTTAGGTAAAAAAGATACTTGGACGAGAGTGTCTGAGTAATTGTTGATTAGACAATGAACTTTACGGAAAGGATTGCGAAAGCAGTCCTTTTTTTATTAAATATAACTTTAAAAACTAGAATAAATCTTTTTTCTCAAGTTTGACACGATATTGAGTTAATTAATTGATTATCAACAATAGTGTTATTGGATTGGCTCACTACAAATTGGATTTTATAGTGTTAGTTTGTCTTTTGGAATGATGGGTTGTAATGGCATTAAACCTATTGCTCTTTGAAGTGCAATTTCGTTTTCTGTTGGTCTTGAACGTACATAGATTTGCTCTTTATTGTGTTGTAACAAGCTTACTTGCATTTTATTTAGCGTAGTTCTTAGCGTATTCTCTGTGAGTTTTAGTCCGCTTTTATTGGTTCTTTGTAGTGTGTAGTTTAATAGTGTATAAGCGATATAGCATAAACAAATATGTCCTTTAATTCGTTTGTCTGTCCAATGAAACATGGGTCTTATTTCTAAGTGTGCTTTAAAGGTTCTAAAGGTGTGTTCTATTTTATAAAGTTGTTTGTATTGTTCTAATACTTGTGTTGCTGTAAGGGTTTTGTTGTTGGTGCTAATAGCCAAAATGCCATCGTACTTTGCATCGTTTATTAGTTTTTGTTCATTCAGTTCATAGCTGCCTTTTGGGTTTTGTTGTATATAAAACCTACTTGCTTTTTTGGTAATTAGAGCTGTATTTTTTAATAGTATTTTAGCTGTAGCTTCTTTGTCTTCTCTATCTTGTTTGTCTTTTTTTGCTCGTTTTTGGCTGTGTGTTACGATGATTGTTTTACCATCGTGTTCTACGGTTTTATATGTAATTACAATGGCTTCGCCAGTTGTATCATGGTATATCCATTGTTTGGTAAAAGAAGCTAAATCGGTAAGCTCGGTTTGTAATGTTTTAGGTAAACTTTTGATGCGTTCGCCAAGTATAAATTCGTAGCCATTGTTTTTGGTAATTTCGATGTTATGTTTCGATAACATACCTCTATCTGCTACCATAATTATTTTTTCTATTTGATATTGTTTTTTTAAATCGATTAATGCTTTTTCAAAAGTATGTCCTTCGTAGGTATTGCCTTCAAAAATTTGATAACCAATCGGATTTTTATCAGTATCTATGAGCATACAAAACAAGATTTGTGTGTTTCCTATTTTGCCATCTTTACTAAATCCTTTTTGCCTAAGTTTGCCTTGTTGTTCTACTTCACTTTCAAAATACAAAGTGGTTACATCATAAAATACAACATCCAATTTTTGATTAAATAAATCTCTGCCTGTTTGGAAAATTTGTTGTTGAATGAGCGATTGATTGTCGGCTAATTTATCTAAAGTTCGATACAAGTGATGTAGCGAAACAGTAGGCAAATTAAGATATTCCGACTGATGTAGATAATTTTGATGTTTACTACACGGATCTTGTAATCGCTCTAAAAGCATCAACAAAACAGCATCCGAAAAATTAAATTGTAGTTTGTTTTTTGAGGCTATTCTGCGAAACACATCTTGCAAACCATAATGCTGTAATACTTTTTGGTAGAGGTATTGATAGCCATAATTGTATCTGCCTAATTCTAACAAATCGCCAGTTAGCAATGCCTTTACTTCGCCACCACCTAACTCAAATAATTGGATACCGATGGCTCGCAATTGGGCTGGTTTATAATCTTCTACTTTGCCAAGTGTGTGTAATATTTTGTGCTTTGATTTGCCCTCATCATTTCGATAGCTTTCTAAGATACGCAAATACGTGCCTGATGATTTTTTCTCTATCCGCAAAAATGACATACTGCAAAAATAGAGCGGATAAACTAATTATAAAAGCAACCAAAAAAAAATCGGCTCACTACAAATTTGAAAAAATAAAAACAAAACTCAATAAAATAAGGCGTTCTCAGTCATATTTTATGAAAAGGTGTCAAACTCGAGAGACAATGAACTTTACGGAAAGGATTGCGAAAGCAGTCCTTTTTTTATTAAATATAACTTTAAAAACTAGAATAAATCTTTTTTAGTATATATTATAATGTAAAAGTATTTGTAGTATATAATTTTTACTAAATAGAAAATAAGTTCTTTTAATAGTATAATTTTCCCAAAAACTGACCGTTCACTCATAATTTGGTCATTTCACTCATTTTTTTCGCAAGTATTAAAGATTTAATTCATATTTATAGTATGATTTAAATTTATGTACACAAAAACACTGTTTCTAGTTATAGCATCTTTTATTAGTATTAATGTATTTACTCAAGCAAGATTTATTTTAAATGGTGCTTATATAAACATTAATGATAGTGCTTTTTTAGTTATAGATAATCCAAATTCAAATGCTATTACTCGAAATAGTGGATACATTATTTCTGAAGGAGAATACAATAAAGTGCGTTGGAATATTGCTACAACAAATGGTAGTTATACTATTCCATTCGGATTCTCTACTACTGACTATCTACCTTTACAACTGTCTACTAGTGGAGCTAGTGGTACAAATGGATATTTTGATTTTTCTACCAATAGTGGCAATTGGCAAAATTCCACATATTTACCAACTCAACCAACTGGAATTAATGTCAACTATAACGGAATAGACAATTCCGAAAATGTTATCGATCGTTTTTGGTTGATTGATGCTATAAATTATACTACAAAACCAAACTTAAGCAATCTTACTTTTTCTTATAGAGATGTAGAACATACACAAGCTTCAAACACTATCACAGAAGCTAATCTTGGTGCTCAAAGATGGAATGATGTTACTCAAGATTGGTACGATTTTTTACCTTCAGGAACTGTTAATACTACAACCAACCAAGTTACAGTTGCTAGTGTTTCAAGTAGCGATTTTTTTTCTTGGTGGACTTTAGTCGAAAAAGAATCACCATTACCAGTTCAGCTTACTGCATTTAATGCTACATGTAATGAGAATAGTGTTGAACTTACTTGGCAAACAGCTTCGGAAATCAACAACAGTCATTTTGAAATAGAACGCTCTACCAATGCACAAGATTTTGAATCGATTGCTACAATTCCAACGCAAAATGGAAATGCTAACAATATACAAAATTATCAAACTGTAGATGAAAATCCATTATCAACTATAACATACTATAGATTAAAACAAGTAGATAATAACGGAAATTATACTTATTCTTCTATTGTAAAAACAAATTGTAGTACTAGCAATCAAATACCAATTGTTAATATATATCCAATTCCAGCTACCAACTTTATTACAGTAGATATTAAGCATCTTGTAGGAAATAAACAATTAATAATATATAATACAGAAGGTAAAGTAATGCATCAACAATCATTAAACAACGATGAAAATGTAGTACAACAAATAGATATAAGTAACTATGCCAAAGCCAATTACATTCTACGAATTGATGTTGATAATACTTTATTTCAAATAATTAAATTTATAAAATATTAAACTATGAAAAACATATACTTTATTATTTTAATTTTATTCTGTGTTTTAACACAAGCACAAAACATAGGTATTAATAGTACAGGTAGTACACCAAATGCATCTGCTGGTTTAGATATTGATTTCAATAACAAAGGACTACTCATTCCAAGAGTTGGTTTAACATCTACAACAGATGTTGCTACAATAGCATTACCAGCAATAAGTTTATTAGTATATAATAATAATGCAAGTATAACAGGTACAGGTGCAGATGGCGTTGGTTTCTACTATTGGAATGGCTCACTTTGGATAAAAATTGCCAATCAACAAGATAATGCTTGGTTGACTACAGGAAATGCTGGTACAGACACAGCTATAAATTTTATAGGTACTACAGATGATATGCCAATTCGTTTTAAAATTAATAATCAATATGCAGGACAATTAGGTTATGCTAGCAATTATTTTATTGGTGGAAATGCTGGAAGACATACAACTAATACAAGCTCTTTCTATGGTATAGGAAATGTTGGTTTTGGTTATAATGCATTGGCAGATAATTATGATGGGTTCTTAAATATTGCCATCGGTAATAATCCACTTAAAAACAATATAAGTGGACATAACAATATAGCTTTAGGTCTTAGCAGTTTATACCATAATACTAACGGACATGATAATATAGCTATTGGTCAATTTAGTTTAGATTCTAATACTACTGGTGATTATAACATAGCTATTGGTTTTAATAGTTTATACAATAATAAAACAGGAGAATATAATGTTGCATACGGTTATAGAAGTTTATTTAGTAATACTACAGGTAATAGAAATACAGCTTATGGAGTTTCTAGCTTATACAACAACAGTACTGGTTATTATAATACCGCAATTGGTTTTCAAAACTTATATAATAATACTATAGGAAAATATAATGTAGCTACAGGATATAAAAGTTTGTATAACAATATAGCTGGTGATTATAATGTAGCTCAAGGAACTTATGCTGGATATAGTAATCTTGGTTCTAATAGTGTTTTTTTAGGTGCATATGCAGGCTACAACTCTACAACTTCAAATAAACTCTATATAGAAAATTCAGATGTAGATAGCAATGCTGCACTTATTTATGGTGAATTTGATAATAATATTCTACGAACCAATAGTGAATTTCAAATACATAATCCAGCCATTGATGGTTACGCTTTTCCAGAAACTGATGGCACAAACGGACAAGTACTAGAAACTGATGGCAATGGACAACTTTCTTGGGTAGATGGCAATAATGAAAAATTAGATACTATGGTTTGGCTACTCAAAGGAAACGCTGGTACAGATACAGCTAAACATTTTATTGGCACTACAGATGATATGCCAATTCGTTTTAAAATAGACAACCAATGGGCTGGACAATGGGACAAAAATCTTGGCAATTATTTTATTGGTGATAGTGTTGGTACAAAAACAATATCTACTAATGCTGTAAACGGAAGACATAATATAGCTATTGGAAATAAATCATTAGTAAACAACAACAACGGACAACAAAACATAGCTCTTGGTAACAATGTACTATATGCCAACAACAATGGTATACACAATATTGCTTTGGGGTATAATGTACTTTTAAAAAATATAAATGGAAGTAATAATATTGCTATGGGTGCCAGTGCTTTAAAAAATATTGAAGCAGGATACTATAACATTGCACTCGGTTATGGTGCAATGACTTCAGCTAGTGGAGGAAGTGATAATATTGCTATCGGTGTACAAACTTTATATAGTAATACATTGGGAGACTTAAATATTGCCATAGGAGAAAATGTTTTAGTTAGTAATACTACCGGAGATAATAATGTTGGACTAGGATCTTTCAGTTTAAGTAACAACTCAACAGGCAATAATAATACTGCAGTTGGCAATGTTGCTTTAGATGGAAATACAAAAGGTAATGGCAATAGTGCTTTTGGTAGTGCAACTCTTAGAAATATTAAAAATGGAAATTATAATACAGCTATTGGAAATGGTGCATTACATTTTAGCGAAAATTCTAATAATAATACTGCTGTAGGTACTTATGCCTTGTTTTTAAATAAGATAGGAAATTACAATATAGCTATTGGTGATAGTGCTGGTTTTAATAACCTTGGCTCTAATAGTGTTTTTATTGGTTCTAAAGCTGGAACATTTTCTACAACTTCTAATAAGCTATATATAGAAAATTCTGATGCAGACAGTACACAAGCTCTAATTTATGGCGAATTTGATAATGATAGACTACGAATAAATAATCGACTTGGTATAAATACTACACCAACCTATGCTTTAGATATTGTAAATGATGATTTTACTAGAAGCATAGATATTGATCATAATACCAATTTAACAAGTACTAATTATGGTATATATATTGATATAGATAAACCTGCTAATTCAACTGGTGGTACATTATATGGTTTATATTCAAATGCATATAAGGCTAGTACTGCCAATAATTCATTTTCTGTATATGGAATTGCAACCGGAGCTTCTAATGCATATTCCGGAGCAAATCTTAGTCATAGTTATGGTATTAGTAGTAGTGCTTATAAATACGCTGGTACTTCTGGCAGTAGTTACGGTGGTTATTTTTATGCCTATAATGAAGCAGGAACAAATGCCTATGGTATTTATGCAAGAACTGCTGGTTCTCCAACTACAGAATATGCAGGTTATTTCTCTGGAGATGTTTATTCTACTGGTGCTTATTTACCTTCAGATGATAAATTAAAAACACTGGGAGACAACAATAACTATAATGCACTCAATAAATTACTGGCATTAAATGTGCATCAATATGAATATAAAAACCAAAACTATAAATATATGAAATTACCTAAAGGAAAACAGACTGGTTTTATAGCTCAAGAAATGGAAACACTTTTTCCTGAGTTAGTAAAAACCACCGTTCAACCAGCTCAATACGAAGCAACTGAACCAAAAGAAGGCGTTGAACCAAAATTATTACAAGAAGAAATTAAATTTAAAGCTGTTAATTATGTAGGATTAATTCCACATACCGTAAAAGCTATTCAAGAACAACAAAATCAACTTGAAGCACTTAAAACCGAAAATGAAAGCTTAAAGCAAGAAATTGAAAACATCAAAACAATGTTAAACAGCTTGACAAATAAATAAAATGCAATTATATTCACACACAAAACAACAACTATGAAAAAATTAAATCTATTACTAATTACTTTAGTATTAACAAGCAGTATTGCTTCTGCACAGTTCGGAAACTTTGGACAAAAGCTAAAAGATAAAATGACTAAAAGTCAATCTAATCAGCAACAAAATGATGATGATTCAGAAAATAAAACAGAAGACGAAACCATGAATCAATATAGTACTTGGGTACAACAAATGCAACAAAGTCAGCAAAATGTAAAGTATGATAAATCTTATTCTTTTAATTTATATACTAAAATAAAAACAACTACTACACATAAAAATAAAACATCAACTACTACTATGGAGTTGTATTCAGCAGAAAATGCTACGATGATGAAAGCTCAAGAAAAAGGTACAGAAAATATGAACATCATCATGGATAATAAAAATCAATCGATGATTACTATTGATGAAGCTAAAAAAGAAGGATATGCAATAAGTACTACAGCAATGGACGATTTAATGCAACAGTTTGCATCAAAATCAAATAATCAACAAACAACAGAACAACCAGAAGTAAAAATTACTAAAACAGGAAATACAAAAATGATTGCAGGTTACAAATGCGAAGAATATCATATAGTGTCTACAGATAAAGAAGACAAATTTGAAGGCAATATTTGGATTACAAACGATGCATCAATTAATTTCTTTAATATATTTAGTGGATTAGGAAAAGCATTTCAATCGCAATGTAAAAATATTAAAAGTAATGTTAGCGGAGCTGTTTTAGAAATGGATGGAAAAGATAGCAAAACTGGCGACACTTATAATATGACTGTTTTAGAATTAAGCAAAAAAACAACTACAAAAAACTTAAGCAGCTATAAAATACAAACAGGTTTTGGAACCAATGATTAATAACCAATTACTATTTTTTCAGAGCAGAGTCTTCTGAAAGAGACGCTGCGTAAATTCCACTTATTAATCGATGTCTCACCAATCAACCTTTTTTTGACATAAAATTAAACTTGTATTTCTAATAACGATTTTTTTCCTAGCAGAGTCTCTATGCGTAAGTAAAAAGCGTAGCAGGACTCTGTGTAACAAATTATATTTTTGCATTCACTTCAGAGCAGAATCTTCTGAAAGAGACGCTGCGTAAATTCCACTTATTAATCGATGTCTCACCAATCAACCTTTTTTTGACATAAAATTAAACTTGTATTTCTAATAACGATTTTTTTCCTAGCAGAGTCTCTATGCGTAAGTAAAAAGCGTAGCAGGACTCTGTGTAACAAATTATATTTTTGCATTCACTTCAGAGCAGAATCTTCTGAAAGAGACGCTGCGTAAATTCCACTTATTCATGGATCTCTCACCAATCAACCTTTTTTTGACATAAAATTAAACTTGTATTTCTAATAACGATTTGTATCTTTGAGCATAGCTAAAATCAATGAGCGAACTCATTAAACATGAATGCGGAATTGCATTAATCAGATTATTAAAACCACTAAGTTTTTACAAAGAAAAGTACGGCGATATTCACTACGGATTGAGCAAAATGTATCTGCTAATGGAAAAACAGCACAATCGTGGACAAGATGGTGCTGGTTTGGCTACTATAAAATTTGATACTGCTCCAGGAAAAGCATATTTCGATAGAGAACGAAGCACCGAAAAACAAGCGATACAATCTATATTCGATAAAATATTTAGTCAATTCCACGATTTATCACCACAAGAAAAGGAAAAAATAAAAGACCTTGACTATGTAAAAAACAACTTTAGTTTTATGGGCGAGTTGTTGCTAGGTCATTTGCGTTATGGAACTCATGGTGGTAATGATAAATCCAATTGTCATCCAAGAATTAGAGCCAACAATTGGAAAACTAGAACTTTAATTGTAGCAGGAAATTTTAATTTGACCAATGTAGATGAATTGTTTGAAGTATTGGTGAAATTAGGTCAGTTTCCAAGAGAGCAATCAGATACTATGACTATCTTAGAAAAAATTGGTCATTTTGTAGATGCAGCCAATCAAAAATTATTTAAGCAACTCAAAAAAGAAAATTTAGATAACGAAGCTATTACACTAGAAATCTCTAAACGCTTAAATCTTAAAAAGATTCTTAGAAATGCTGCCGAAGATTTTGATGGAGGTTATGCAATGGCAGGAATGTTAGGTCATGGCGATGCTTTTGTACTACGAGATCCAAATGGCATTCGTCCTGCGTATTATTATAAAGATGATGAAATTGTAGTCGTTGCATCAGAAAAACCAGCTATTCAAACTGCATTTAATGTGCATCGTTCTAAAGTAGTAGAGTTACAACCAGGCAATGCTTTAATTATTAAGAAAGATGGTAGCGTTGGCGAAGTTGAAATCATAGCACCAAAAGAAAAAAAATCGTGCTCTTTTGAACGCATTTATTTTTCTAGAGGAAGCGATGCCGAAATTTATCAAGAAAGAAAAAAATTAGGTAAATTATTAGTACCTGAAATTTTAAAAGAAGTAGATTACAATATAAAAGATACTGTTTTTTCATATATACCAAATACAGCTGAAGTAGCTTTTTTAGGTATGATTGAAGCAGTCAACAGACAGCATCAACAACATCAATTAGAATTATTCGAATACGGAAAAATATCAATTGATGAATTGAAAAACAATTTGAATATTCAACCAAGAATTGATAAAATTGCAGTGAAAGATGCTAAACTTAGAACTTTTATTACTGATGACACTTCTAGAAACGATTTAGTACATCATGTATATGATGTAACCTATGGCATTGTAAATAATAATATAGATACATTAGTTGTTATTGATGATTCAATTGTAAGAGGTACTACACTTAAAGAAAGTATCTTAACAATGCTCGATAGATTACAACCTAAAAAAATAATTGTAGTATCGTCTGCACCACAAATTCGTTATCCAGATTGCTACGGAATTGATATGAGTAAAATGGGCTCGTTTGTAGCATTTAATGCAGCAATTGAACTATGGAAATCAGCAGGAAAAGAACAAGAATTAAAAGCAATTTATCAACGATGTAAAGAAGAATTGCTATTGCCTACCAATGAAATGAAAAACATAGTAAAAGAAATTTACGAACCATACACACCACAACAAATTTCAGATAAGATAGCAGACATAGTAAAACCAAATCATATTTTTTCAGATATAAAAGTAATCTATCAATCAATATCAAACTTACATCAAGCATGTCCAAACCATACTGGCGATTGGTATTTTACAGGAAATTATCCAACAGCTGGTGGCAATAAAGTAGCAATCAAAGCATTTATCAACTACATGGAAGGTAAAAATGTAAGAGCGTATTAAAAAGAATATTTAATAAACCAAATTATTTAATCTATAATAATGTTTTACTTTATTGATTGATGCTGGATTGTTGACATATGCTTCAAATTCTGACCTAAAATGTCGAATAGCACTTGCAACTGGCCATGCTGCTGCATCACCTAATGGACATATAGTTTTACCTTCTATATTTTTCTGAATATCCCACAATAATTCTATATCTTTTAATTCAGCTGTTCCATTTATAAAACGATGTAAAATCTTTTCCATCCAAGCAGTACCTTCTCTACAAGGAGAACATTGTCCACAACTCTCATGATGATAAAATCGTGCAAAAGTAAATAAGTTTTTAACTACAGAAGTATCTTCATCCATTACAATAAATCCACCAGAACCTAACATCGTACCGCTTTCAAAACCACCATCTGCCAAAGATTCATAAGTCATTAGTCTTTTTTCGCCTTTAGCTGTTGTTAGTATTAAATGTGCTGGTAAAATAGGTACAGAAGAACCACCAGCAACTACAGCTTTTAGTTTTTTTCCGTTTCTAATGCCACCACAATAAGCATCACTATAAATAAATTCTTCTACAGTAATTCCCATTTCAATTTCGTACACACCAGGTTTATTTATATGTCCAGATGCAGAAATTAATTTAGTACCAGTACTTTTTCCTAGTCCAATATTTGCATAAGCATCGCCACCAATTTTCATAATTGGTACAACAGCAGCTATAGTTTCTACATTGTTTACCACAGTAGGTCGTCCCCAAGCTCCAGCAACTGCAGGAAAAGGTGGTTTAATTCTAGGATTGCCTCTTTTTCCTTCTAAAGATTCTAACAAAGCTGTTTCTTCACCACAGATATATGCACCACCACCAGGTTGAACAAATAAATCTAAATCGTAGCCAGAATTGTTAATATTTTTACCTAAGTAACCAGCTTTATATGCTTCTTCAATAGCTGTTTCTAATATTTTGATGATGTAGTAATATTCTCCACGAACATAGATATAAGAAGTATTAGCACCTAAAGCGTAACTCGACAAAATCATGCCTTCTATTAAAAGGTGTGGATTTCGTTCCATTAAATATCTATCTTTAAAAGTACCAGGTTCAGACTCATCTGCATTGCATACCAAATGTCTAGGCACGCCTTCTGGTTTTGCTAAGAAACTCCATTTTAAGCCAGTAGGAAAACCTGCACCACCACGACCACGCAATCCAGATTTCTTTACTTCTACTACAACATCTTCTGGAGAATTACATTTTAAAGTGTTTTCTAGAACTGAATATCCTTCATGCTTTTTATAGACCTCAATTTGTTGTAGGTTGTCTATATGATCGTATGTTAGCAATAACTTTTTACTCATGTTATAAGTATCTACTTCTTTTATTTTCAGCTCTGCAATTAGCAATTATCTGGTCTATTTTTTCAAAAGTTAGATTTTCGTAGTAAGTTGCACCTATTTGAAACATTGGTGCTGTGCCACAAGAACCTAAACATTCTACTAGTTTTAATGAAAATAGACCATCTTCAGTAATTTCATTTACTTTAATGCCGTGTTTTTCTTCTAAATAAGCAACAATGTCTTCTGCACCACACATCCAACAAGAACTAGTTTGACAAACTTCTATTAAGTATTTTCCAACTGGTTCTAAATTAAACATGGTATAGAATGATGCTACTTCGTATACTTCTATTGGTAGAATATTTAATGCTTCAGCAACTTTATCCATTAAAGGAACACTTAACCAGCCATCATATTCTGCTTGTACCAAGTGTAAAACTGGTAATAATGCAGACTTTTGTTTTCCTTCAGGATATCTTTTTTTGATGGTATCTATTTGTGATACAATGTGTTCTGAAAAATGAATACCGTTACTAACTTCACTCATACCATATAATGTTGTGCAAATATAAGCAAATGGCTTAAATATCTTGCTATATCGTTATTTGATTCAGTGTTTTAAAAAGATAAAATATAAAATACAACATAGCTGCAAAGAAAAGGAATAAAAATACTAACATTGGTATTAGAATTATCCAAATACTACCACTGTGTTTCCCATCTTCAAAATGTTCTATGGCTAATTTGTAATTTCTTCTATTGGCTTTAAATGCAAAATCGAAGACTGTACCTATGATAGGAATTGCTCCAACTAAGCTATCTAATATAATATTAGAAAACATTTTAAAAACGATATTCTTTTGAGCAGAACCGTTTTTATACATCGCCAAAAACAAATAAAAAGAAATAAAGAAATCGACTACCCAACCTAATCCAGGAATTAGATTAATGATTGGATCTAAACCTATTTTGTATTTAGTTCCTGGAATAGTAAAGGCATTATCCATTAAATTAACCAATTTTTCTAGCTGTTGTAGTTGAACTGGCAGTTTTTTACTACTATCTTGATTAATATGTTGTATGTCGTTTGACATTATACTTTATATGTAATCATACCTAATTCTGCTAAATGTTTTTCGTCATAAGTACTACTCATCATACCTAAAAAACCACCAGAAGCATTAGCTACTTCTTTAGCAATACTTTTCCAAACTTTAAGTAATGCTTTAGCATATAGTGCATCTATTTGTGGTAGAATATCATTTAATTTACTTAACATTTCTACTAAAACATCAGTTCTAACATCAGCTTGTAAACCACTATATTGATTTAATAATGCAATTAGCACTTCATCAAAGTTGTTTTCAACAAAATCAAAGTATTCATTAAGAATAATATCGCCCTCATTACTTTTTATGATAATTGTTTTGTGTGCAGCAGCAATTTCTTTTTCATCTAAATTGTCATCAACACCACCAACTAATAATGTAATTATTGCAGGTGTATTAAATAGTAATGCTTTTTCTGTTCCTTCTAACTGACTAAACTGTGGTATGCTCATTGATTATTTTTTGTACAAAATTAACGGAATATAAGGTTATAAAAAAATATTTTTTCAATATTGTTATTAGTAAAGTCAATTGTTAAATAATTGTTAAGTGTTTATTATTCGCAATATTCCATTTTTATATTAGATAATAGTGTCTATATTAGCGGAACATAAAAAAAAATGTAATTATGAAAAAATTAATGATTTTAGCTATGGTAGCTACTTTTGCATTCGGTTCAACTGCATGTAAGAAAGAAAGAACTTGTACTTGTACAGGAGACACTTATGGAGAACAAGCTTTCTCAATGGGAGATGAGAAAAAAAGTGATCAAGAAGATGCATGTAATACTCTTGAATCAACTTACAAATTAGTTGATGAAACAGTTACTTGTTCATTAGACTAAAAATTAATTATTTAATTTACTAAGGCAACTCTATTAGAGTTGCCTTTTTTATTTATTTTTGCTTTTCTTATGAAATATGTAGTAAGTATAATTGTAATTCTAGTCGGTATCATTTTTATTTTATCTGGTGCATTTAAAATTTTCCCTATAGAGCCATTTGAATATCAATTAGTGAGTATTAAAGTAGCTAATTGGAATACTGTTTCTTACATCTCTAGAATATTTATTGGACTAGAATTAGTGCTTGGAATATTTTTAGTCTTTCATATACTTTTAAAACGATTTACAATTAAAGCAACTTTATTAATGCTTATTGTTTTTTCTATTTATTTAACTATTACAATTATTAAAGAAGGCAATGAAGGCGATTGTGGTTGCATGGGTGTTTATGTGCAAATGACACCATTACAAGCGTTAATTAAGAATATAGTGTGTATTGTATTATTAGTTTTTTCTTATTTTAATATTAAAAAAACTTATTTTTTAGATAACTATGCTAAATTTATTGTGCCATTATTTACTGTAATATTAATGGCATTGCCTTTTATAGTATATCCAATAACCAATTATAGTTCTAATTTTGCTAATGATAAAGTTGATTATCGATTAGATTGGGATTTATTATACAAAGACCAAGCATTTCCACCAACTATAGATTTAACTAAAGGCAAGCATATAATTTGTTTTTTTAGTTTGTCGTGTCCACATTGCGAAGAAGCAGCTATAAAAGTGAATATTATGCATGAACAAAATCCAGCAATACCTTTTTATTTGGTATTGAATGGAAAACACGAATTACAAGATGCATTTTTCAAGAAAGCTAAAATTGAAGATATACCTTATTGCTATTTTAAAGGTGTAGAGAAATGGTTAAAAGTAGTTGGTCCAGCTTATCCTATGATTATGTTTGTAGAAGACGGAATTGTAAAAAAGAAAGAAGATGAGTTGAGTTTACAATATGATGATATTATTCAGTTTATTGCACCACCAAACGAATAGTTTCTATATTATCATCGTTATATAAAGTCATAAAATAAATACCTTTGTTGAGTGTACTAAAATCGAATTGATAAACGCCATTTGTTAAAGGAACTGCTTTTAAACTGCTATTCATTACTGTTTTTCCACTTGCGTCTGCTACTTTAATTAAATAATCTGAAGATAAATGTGTAGCATCTATTTCAAATCTGCCAATACTTGGATTTGGATAAATACTTAAATTTATATTTTGATTGTTCTTAATACCATTTACAACATTTGGAACACCATACACATTATAAATTCTAAAATAACTATCTTCATATTCTTTATTGGCTCTTGTTTCAAAAACTTCCATTACATTGTAGCCATTTAATGTAGATGCCATATAATGTTTATCTCTGTGTATATGTCCAGCTAACCAAACAGCTAAATTAGATTGATAAGGATATAGTATTTTCATCATCTTATCATATTCAGTAGCATCTAATGTATAAAAAGGCATAATAACAATATCAGTGCTTGGTGGTTGATGAGAAATAATAAAAGTATTATGCGAAGCTAAATGTTGGTTATTTGCCAAATGACTTTTTAACCATTGAAATGTTCCGCCATCATAATCATATAGCTGAGCTTCTGGGCCAATGCCTGGTTCATTTTTATTAACATGATATCTTGGATTGAAATCAATCATATAAAAATTAAAATTATTATATTCAAAATAAAAATTAAACAAATAAGAATTATCATTTGTTTCTGGATTTAACCAAGCATTTAATCTAGTACCATTATCCCAATTGTCAAAAAAAGTAGCACAGTTGTTATAAGTGTCTTCAAAAATACTATTGATGATGCTATCGCCATCTGCTTTATGAGATTCTTGTTTAAATCTTACATAAGGCCAAGCATCGTGATTGCCAATTGTAGGTACAAATGGAATTTGAGACGCATTCATAATCTCTTTAAACTTATCAAACTCCGATTTTTCACCACTATCTGTTAAATCGCCAGAAACTATAATAAATTTTAAATTTTTATCAATATAATTGTTATTAATCCAATTCACTGCTTTTCGCAATCGCTCTGCCGAGTAGCCAACATCACCATTTGGCATTGTATCATTTTTAAAACCAGATGTACCATAATCACCTTGACCTTCGCCAATATGAACATCTGTAATATGCACAAACGAAAATTGATAGACAGCACCTACTTCATTTTTGTTATAATCGAACTCAGGAATATACTGTGCCAATAATGTATTAGAAGACAAAAAGAGAATTAACAATAAAAAATAACAAGAATTAGCATTTTTCAACATTTTTAGTGTATTTATTATTAAAAAATATTACCATCTAATGTAGTAATAAAATTTGGAATAATTTTTTATAGTTTTGTTGTAAAATAGATTTAATTTAAAATCGTTAAACAAATAAAATTTTATGGGAATATTATTGCAAGCAGTAACATTTGCAGATTCGGCAGCACAAGCAGCCAGTGGAGTAACGCCAGCAGCACCACAAGAGAGCATGTCTATTTTAGGATTGCTAATGAAAGGAGGTTTTGTAATGATTCCTTTATTGATATTATCAGTCTTTGCCATTGCTTTTATTATTGAAAGAGTAATGTACATTAACAAGAGAGCAAAAATTGATAATGGCTTGGTGAATAATGTATTAGATAAACTGTATAGTGGAAATGTACAAGGAGCAGAATCATTGTGTATACAAAGTAATTCTGCATTAGGAAATGTGTTGCAAGCAGGAATTTCGCAATTAGGTAAACCAATAGATCATATAGAAAAAGCATTAGAAACACAATCAAATATTGAACTAATGGACATGGAAAGAAGATTAGGTTATATTAGTTTGATTTCTGGTGTTGCACCAAGATTAGGTTTTGTTGGAACGATATTAGGTGTAATTAAAATATTTTATAATATTGCTCAAACAGATGATATTTCTATAGGTACTATTTCTAGTGGTTTATACGAGAAAATGATTACTTCTGGAACAGGTTTGATAATTGGTATTTTAGCATTTATGGGTTATCAGTTATTGTTAACTAGAATTGATAATTACTCTTTAAGGTTACAAAAAGAAGTATTTGAATTTACTAAAGGGATTAAAAAACCAGCTAAAGCTTAAGCTATGAAATTAAAAAGAAGAAGAGCTTTTCATGACGAAGACGCAATGTCGGCAATGAACGATATTATGTTCTTTTTAATGTTATTCTTTTTGATTATTTCTACTATGGCTAATCAAAATATAATTAAGTTGTTATTGCCAAAAGCAGAAAACTCAGAACGAATAGCCAAGCAACCTGTAAGTTTAACGGTTACCGAAGATTTGACTTACTACTTAAACAATACACCAATTAATCCAGATGAATTAGAAAGTGCTATTGTAAATGCAGTACAAAATAATAGTGATCCAACAGTTGTACTTAGAGTAGCTAAATCGTTGAGTGTGCAAGACTTAGTAAACATTATGCAAATAGGAGCTAAGCACAAACTAAAAATGGTATTGAGTACTGAGAAGTAGTAGTGCATTACTTATTTTTTATTTTATTTTTTGAAATGGATACTTGAATTAAGAGGGCAAGTGTAATTATAGAAGAAGAAATAAGTATCATCAATAGCAAGAAAGTAGAAGGGATATCATTCCAAATTTCATTTGGCTTGTAATCTATAGCAATTTCATGTAATTCTTTTTTATTTTTCTTCCCTCTTTTTTTTAGATTTTTATTTAATATAATGGCTTTTCCTAACTCAGTTAATTTGTTTCCAGCAAAAATTCTCTGTTCTATATTTGTATTTGGGTCTTTTAATGTTATTAAATGATTATTATAATAAATAAAAGATAGAATAGATAAAATAATAGAAACAGTTACTAAGGAAATAGTTAGCCACTTTTTAATTTTATAACTATTTAGTAGATACATTAATAGGAAAAATAGTGATATGTATATTATAAAAGATAGAGAAAAAAAAGGTATAAAATTAAAGTCCAAGTATTTTTCAATAAAAGAATACTCTTTATTCAAATATGAATAAAAAAAAGTAAATGTTGCTCCTATTAGAGCTCCAATTATACTATCAATAAGTCTTTGTCCAAAATCTTTTAATATTGATTTTACTTCTTTTCCTTTCAAAATTCGATTGGTTTTATCAAAAATAATTTTTCATAATTATCAATCATTAGTCCTAATTTAGGTAATATTAAATCTTGGCATCGATTATTATATTTATTGAAATTAGGAATATATTCTAGAATCTTTTTTGATAATTTTTCTCGATAAATTTTTGGATAGTCAATTATCAGACAATCATTATCCATTTTAATATATTTTATATTATTTGTTGGTTTTTTATATCCGTCACTAAGCCAGACTGCTCTATCAACTTTTGTTGAATAGTTAAAAAAATAAAAGTAAGAGCCATTATATCCATCATATTTTTTATATGTGTTTTTCTCATTTATAAGAAAATCTAGCGTCCAAAAAACTTCTGTATTTTTATTATACTTATTAGTTGGGAATGTAACTGTTGATAAATAACCACTAAAAGGGTTCCTGTCAGTAGTTTTGAATAAATAGCTAGTATTAAGTGATGCTTCAGCATTTTGTAAAATATTATTATATAGATAGCTCTCTTTTGTATTTGCGAGTATGTCATAATCGTCAAATAATTCATAAAGTTTTAATATTTTTTCATCAAAATTTTTCTTTTTTCTTTTTTTACAAAATTTTACCAAAGCATATAGTATTATGTCTAAATAATCTTGACATGGAGTATTTTGGTTAAAATAGTTTGATTGAATTTGATTGAATTTATGCTCAAAATCAGCTTTATTAAAGTTGTTAATCAATATAGATAATTTTTTACTTGTTCTTTCAATTTGTTGTGTAGAGTATCTTGTATATGTATTATTTTTTGTTTTAACATTTTTCTTTGGTTTTTCAGTATTGTAAGTATTTGAACTGCTTATATTTGGTTGAATAGAATCTAAAGTCATAGGAATCATACCTTTTATGAAAGAAGAGACTAAGTGTGTGTTAAGATTAGATGCCGTGATGATATAAACTCCATCCTGCCAATCTTTAATATTTATCTTTATAACCTGTGTTTTAGGGTACCCATTTTCATTTAAATAGTTATTATACAAAGTATCTTTATATAGAAGAGTGCCATAACTATTTTTTATTTGTAAACTGCATGGCATATTACTACGATTTTCATAATCAAAATATATAGATAAATCATTATTTATAATAGAGTATCCTAATGAACCATGCTGAGAAGAACCAATAATAGGATTATTTGTTGATACCATAATTTTTTTTGTAATATGATGTTCTATTATTGGGAGTTTAATATTATATTTTATATTGTCATTGTTATAATGTAAGAAGAAAGTACTTGGACATTGAGTGTTGTTATGGAAATTAATATTACCTAATTGATAAGAATACTTACTATATCCTTCAAAATCATGAATAAAATTATGATCTATTATTCTTTCTGTATGAATTCCGGTTAAATAAAGTTTATATAAAGGGTCTTTAATTATAGAACCATGCATTATGCCATCATGAAATTGAGTTTCAATAGTTCTATATAAGTATCCACCAAGTACAGTATTATTATTACTATACTTGCTATTATAAATTGGCTTATATTTTTCTACAGTTACATTTTTATAATTAGTTTTTTTAGTTAATACATTATTATCAGTATAATTATAACTATAATAATAATTTATGGGAAAGATAACTGTTAGGTAGTTTTGTTGCTCCTGGTTCTGAGAAAATGAATTTTTAATCCAACAATTAGAAGAATCACATTCTTCATATTCATAAATAAAATTCCACAGGTTTGTATAGCTCGAGTAGTGCAGCCCAACTGACTCTCCATATAAATCATTATGCTGGCTTTCATAAATATCAAGTAAAATAATAAAGTCATTATTTTTATCATAAGAATATTCTCTAAAATATGCTTCTAGTTTTTGCATATTAAATACAATAATAATAGCATCATCAAAACATGATTGCTCTTCAATAAAATCCCAATTCTCATTTTTTGACTCTAATGAGTCTTGTCCGTAAATAGAAAAAGAAAGAAGTAAATAAAATAATATACTGGTTAATTTAATTAAAGAATTCATCTTTTATAATGTATTTATAAACTATATATAAGTAATCAACTTTCAATTCCATATACTTCTTTGATTTTGCCATTGTCATCAAAAACAAAACGAATAATACTTTCTACTGTTTTAATTGTACCATTACTTTTTAACTGATACTCATAGGTGATATATGCATCATAAGTATTACTGCTTATATATTTAATGTACTCTAATGCATTAATACCATAGTTTGTTTTAGACCACGAATCGGTGTATTGTTTTCTAAGTTCTGCATGGTCTATATTTTTTACATTCCAATATCTTGCTACAATTGGACTAAAGTAATTCTCGAACTTGCTAAAGTTTCTAGTACTTTCTGCATTTAAAAATGCTTCAATAGTTGCAGTGTAAGATGGTGCATCTACTGCTGTTGCAGCTTCTTCTACAGCATTTGTAGCTTCAGTTATTTCGTCATTATAAACATCGTAATCATTATCAACAACATTATTATTATTGGTTTTGTCATTTAAATTTTCTAATGTCATATTGTCCCAATCATACGATTTTGCTTTCCAACCTTTTTCTGTCTTTATATATTTAACACTTCCATTTATAATTTTATAATAATCACCAGGTTTAAATTTATCTTTATATGCTGATATAAATTTAATTTCTGCATTAAAAATAGCATCGTAGGTTTTAACACCATCTGGTGTAGAATTTAAACCATCTTGAGTTTCAAAATTTAATACTTTAGCTTTATTATCTAATTCTTGCATTAAACACTTTTTCATTTCTTCTTCAGTAGGTTTTTTGTCGTTAAATGTACAAGCATTCAATAATATAAAACAAGTACTAATTACAATTGTATTAATAAATAGTTTCATGATGATAATTTATTAGCAAATTTAAACAATATTTCTCCTTTATTTTATATTTTTAGTTTGTAATGAGTAAAAAACAAATTTTTGTAACAGGTGCTACTTCTGGAATTGGTAAAGAAACTGCACTACAATTGGCAGACAAAGGTCATGATATAAGTATTATTGCTAGAAATGAATTTAAATGCAAAGCAGTTGTTGATGAGTTGCAATCTAGAAATAGAGATGGAAATTTTAATTATTACATAGCAGATTTTACAGATTTAGCTTCGGTACAAAAAACAGCTAAGCAAATAGCTAGTAATACAGAACATATAGATGTTTTAATAAATAATGCTGGTGCTGTATATGATAAACGAATACTAAGTGCTGATGGTTATGAAATGACATTGGTTAGCAATCATTTAGCACCTTTTGTTTTAACACACCATTTAATGCCAACAATTTTAAAAAGCAATTGGGGAAAAGTAATTACTGTTGCTTCTGACTCTCACTTTAAAGGAACAATGGATTTTAATGATTTGCATTTTGAAAAGAATTATTTTATTATGAAAGCTTATGAACGCTCTAAACTAGCCAATGTGTTATTTACTATTGAATTAGCCAAAATTTATGCTGATAGAAATTTTAGTTCATATGCAGTACAACCAGGACATGTGAAATCTGATATTGGTGCTAAAACTAGTAGTGGTTTAGTTCATTTTGCTTGGAATACTTACAATAGTATTTTTGGAATTCCGACAGCAGAAGGAGCGTGGACTAGCGTTTATTTAGCTGATGATAATGGTGTCAATAATTTAAGTGGAAAGTATTGGGATTTAAAACAACCCAAACCAGTATCTAAAATTGCACAAGACGAACAATTGGCAAAAGATTTTTGGAATTTATCTACCGAAATGACTAAGCAGTATTTAGATTAATTATTCTTTAATGTTGTTGGTTTTTAATAACCAAAATAGTCATAAATATCATCTTCATTGTTATTATTACTAGGTTTTTTATCTGTTTGATTGTTGTTTATTGGCTTAATAGAATCTAATATTTTTTCTACTTCTTTTAAAAATAAAGGAGAACCTCTACCATCTACATCATCTAAATTATTTTTTACAGTAGCTGTAAAGTAATCATTATTAACTTTAAAAACATACTCATATACTATGTAATTATTATTATTTATAATAGTCAAATATTTTTTAGAAATATAATTATTTTTAGTTCCTTTAGGTAAATAATCGTTTAATGTAATTGTTTTATTGGTAGCTAAAATTTTTGAAAAGTGCTCATTGGCTACCTCATTTAATGTTGTAGTTTGTGTATTAAGTTTAAATATGTCTATTGTTGAATTGTAATTTGGTAAAAATGATCGAAAAGCAATACTATTTGTAGTAGGTACACTTGAGTATTGAAAAACGCCTCTAGGTGATGTAAATTCTATCTTTAAATTATTATCGACAACATTATAATCATACCATTTAAAATTATCCATTGCAATTAAATTTATACGAGATTCATATAAATAGGTTTCTGTTGAATTTTGAATAAAGCTAAATCTAGTTACACCTTGCCAAGTTCTATAAAGAAAATCCCACCGAAATACAGTTAAATTTTTAGCAGAATTAGTATATTTTGATTTTACTATAAATAAATTATAAAATCCATTATATACTATTTGTTGTTTATTTAGTATTTCTATTATTGGAGGTAAGTTTTTGTCTTGTTTTATGCTATTAATAATTTCATCAAATACTAATGAATCGTTTGGTTGAATTGCATTAGGCAAAACATCAACATTATATCTACCTATAAGTCCTTCTTTTCCAAATATTTCTTTATAATAAGATAAACGATATATATTATTTTCTTTAACTGTATCTATTGTTGGATTGCTTATAAAATTAAAGCTAAGTCCAAATTGTGGTAAATTTATTATTTCCGTTTTTTTATTTATTTCTTCTTGTCGGTATGCAAACATTTTTTCATATGGAGAACCAAGTAATGGATTATATTCTTTTTGATTTTGTCTAACTCTATTTGGGTTTTCATCTAAAGAAAACAAAAGATTTATACACGAATAAGTGAATAGTATAATTACTAATAGCAATCCTTTTTTCATATTATTATTATTAAAACATATTTATTAAATTATCTGTATAATAATTTACTAGTTTACAATTTTATAACCATACCATTTGCATTTAATACCATCAAACACAAAAAAGTGCTTATTAACGATGCAAATATTTTTATACTTTGAAGAAGAAGTTGAAGCACTACTTGGTAGTGTTATCGTTTTTTGTAAATTTCCTTCATAATCATACAAGTATAAACTATATGTTTTATTATTATATAAAGCATATTCTGCATTTTTAATGTTTGTATATAATAGTGTTGGCTGATTTAAATCGCTAGTATTTACAGATAATGGTAATGGTAAGTTGGCGTGTCCAAAATCTGTAGCATCAATGGCATTTAATTCTTCTAATTTAACTGGATTTTTATTAACGCTTGCGTAGTAATATATATTATCTATTGCATTATAGCCAAGTGTACTTGTTGGTTCTGCTATTAAAATATTACTGAGTTCTAATTTAGGTGTTTCATTTATTAATAGTCCTTTATTGTCAAACTTGTAAGAAACAATAAATAACTCATCATTATCATTTCTGTAATAAGCTTCAATTTTATTTAAAAAATTATTATACCAAATATTATCTACTTGTTGTGAAAATATGGTTGATTGTACGCTCTTTCCATTAATATCAAATACTTCAAAATTATTTCCTTTACTGCCTATGTTTCTATAAGCGTAGTAATATTGAAAGGTTGGATTATAAGCAATACCTTGTGCATATGAACCTGTAAAATTATCTGGCGAAAATGCTAATTCTATATCTTTAGTTGGATTCGAAATAACATCATTTATACTATATGCAGTAGTTGTACTAGATAAATTGTTTTCTGCATGAATACTATTCAATAAAAAAATAAAGTATAAAAATATAACATATTTCATATTATCATTTAATATTGTTTTTTTCTGTAAATTAGCTAATTATTAAATTAAACAATTAGCTAATTACTTAATTATCTTATAACCATACCAAATTCTTTCGTCTTTATCAAACAAAAAGACATGCTTATTGGCAAAGCTGAAACAGAATATACTACTTGTTGGTGCGTTGCTTGGTAAGTTGATTGTTTTCATATAAGTACCATCGTAGTCAAATAAAAATACTTTTTTATTTACATAATCTAATAAACCATATGGTGCGTCTTCAATAAAGGTATATATTACAGAAGTTGTGTTGATATTTGCACTAGATGTTGGAAAATCTAATTCATCGCTAGAAGAATAAAAAGAACCATCTTCCATGTCAAATTCGTCAATAACACCATCTTCGCTATTATAGGCAGCATATAAATAATCGTATGCATTATAAGTTAATACAGTATGACTTCCTACGATGTCTAAGTCTTCTAATTCTGTATATGGATCGCCATCAAAATAACCATTGTCACCAATTGTAAAAGACAATAAATTGTATGTACTATATTCATTGCCTTCCATTAAATCTAAATCGTAGTTGTACCACAAACCTCTTAAATCTGCACTTGTAGTAGTTGCTTGTTTTCTATAACCAGATTCTGTAAATACTTCTAACGGAAACGATGCATTTCCTGCAAAAGCTGTATAATATAATTTATAATCTGGATGATAGGTAACTGCAACACCATTGCTTCCTCCACTACCTTGTATTACAAATTTTATATCTTGTTTTGGACTAGTAATAACATCAGACAAGTCATAAGTTTCAACATCACTTTCAATATCCTCATCATCCTCATCAGAGAATGCATCTGCTAACCAAGAATAATCATCATCTTCATCAACATCTGTATCACCTTGACTCCAACCACAATCGTCTGCTACAAAATAAAATGTTTTATTGTCTTTTTTTCGTACATACGAAAAATCTTCAATATCTTGATTCGTTTTTAATGTAAAATAATAAGTTCCATTTAAAATGCCTTTATCATATTCATTCCAAACATATTTAAAACCTGTAGGTCTACCTGCAATAAAAGCAGCAGGTTCAGAACTCTTTTTAGTGAGTTTAAGTTTTCCATTACCAGATTTATACTCTACATAAGCAGTATTCCAATCATCACCTTCAAGTGTAATTTTAAGTTTTAAATCGCTATTATTTTTATCTTTAAAACACTTAGAAATTGTTTCTGCATTAGTAAATGTTGTTAATAATAATCCAAATAATAAAATTAAAATTCTCATGATTTAGTAGTTTGTTTTAGTTAAGTTTAAATATAGCATTATTTTTTAATAACTTTCACAGTATAACCACCACTATTTGTTTTGTCAAATACTGTTTCGTAAATAGATATAAAAATCGTGCCACTTTTATCTGCTGTCCCTTTATAATTGCTTCCTGCTTTAATTTCATCACCTTCTTCGCCAATTTTAAAAACTAAAGAACCATAAGGAATGTCATCTTCTTCGTTGTACGCTTCATCTTCTTCACCACCAACATAACCATTAGGTCCATAAAAGCCACCCGATAAACTTTCTAATTTAGCCTTTCCAGTAGCAGAAATTATAATTTGATCACCAGTTTTAACAGTTACACCAGTTTTAACCCAAGCATTATCATCATCATAGTTTCCTGTAATATTTTTATTTGCAAATAATTTATAGGTATTTTCACCTAATGCCTTATCAATATAAGAGATATCAATACTACTAATCTTACTTCTATCTATGGTCAATTTTCCATAGTCTGTATTTAAAAGAATCGTATTAATATCTATTGTGCCTTCAATTGTATTATTGTCATCAAAAGAGATTAAGTCATTAGTACTAGACATATAATTCATATTTGCCTTTTTATATAATTCTTCTAACAAATCATCTACTGTATAGGTAAAGCTTTCTGTAAAAGCATAATCATTTGAATTTGTGAAATCTTTCACAATTCCAAGTATTGGAGTGCCTTTAGATAATAATTGATTATAGATAGATTTTGCTTCATTTTCTGAAGCCATTTGTAATTGTTTTAGTTGTGTGTTTATAGTAGATGCTTGACTATAATCTGTAAAAGTACCTAGTGTAATTTCGTATACATTTTTTGCAGGAATTTGTAGTGTACCGTATTTAGTCTTGAGATTAAATGTAGTAAATGTAGTAGTTCCTGATACAATATCTCCATTTTTCATTTGAATAGTTGCATTAAAATCTTCTGCATTTGCAAACAGACCAACAAATAAAATTGTTAGTACTAATAATATGTTTTTCATAGTGAATTAATTTTCTTCAATATTAAATAAAATTTGTCTTAGGTGTTTGATATTAACTATTTTTAATAGAAAGAGAATAAACACTTTTGTTGATAATTTGTGTTTACTGAATAACATATTAAATCTATTTTTGAAACATGGCGACTGAACAAGTGAATTATACCGAAGACAATATTCGTTCATTAGATTGGAAAGAACATATTCGTTTAAGACCTGGTATGTATATTGGTAAATTAGGAGATGGTTCTGCTCCTGATGATGGAATTTATGTATTGCTGAAAGAAATAATAGACAATTCTATAGATGAATTTGTAATGGGTTTTGGTAAACGAATTGATATTGTTATTAAAGATAAAATCGTTACAGTTAGAGATTTTGGTCGTGGAATTCCTTTAGGTGCAGTTATAGATTGTGTGTCTAAAATTAATACTGGAGGAAAATACGATTCCAAAGCATTTCAAAAATCGGTTGGATTAAATGGTGTTGGTACTAAAGCTGTTAATGCATTATCTACTTATTTTAAAGTAAGCTCTGTAAGAGATGGGCAACAAAAAGTAGCTGAATTTAAACAAGGCAATTTAATTAATGACCATAAAATTGCAAAAACAGATGAAAAAGATGGGACTTCGTTTGTATTTGAAGCAGATGACAGTATTTTTAAAAAATTTCATTTTGTTAGTGATTTTGTAGAAGAACAATTGTGGAACTATGCATATTTAAATGCAGGATTAACTATAAATTTTAATAGTAAAAAGTTTGCTTCTCAAAATGGATTGAAAGACTTATTAGAGAAAAAAACTAATGAAGATGATTTAAAATATCCAATAATTCATTTAAAAGGAGAGGATATTGAAATTGCATTGTCGCATGCTAATCAATATGGTGAAGAGTATTATTCGTTTGTAAATGGACAATACACTACACAAGGTGGTACGCATTTACAAGCTTTTAAAGAAGCCATAGTTAAAACCATTAGAGAGTTTTATAAAAAGAACTTCGAAGCAGCAGATATTCGTCAAGCTATTGTAGGAAGTATTAGTATTAGAGTACAAGAACCAGTTTTTGAGTCGCAGACTAAAACAAAATTAGGTTCGCAAGTTATGTTTCCAGAAGGACCAAGTCTTAAATCGTTTGTAAACGATTTTGTAAAATCACAATTAGATAATTACTTACATCGAAATCCAGATATTGCTGAAAAGATGTTGAAGCGAATTCAACAGTCTGAAAGAGAACGAAAAGATTTAAGTGGTATTAGAAAATTAGCTAATGAAAGAGCTAAATCTGCCAACTTACACAATAAAAAATTAAGAGATTGTAGAATACACTTCACCGATGAAAAGAAAGAAAACTATTTAGATACTATGTTATTCATCACAGAAGGTGATTCTGCTTCTGGTTCTATTACCAAGGCAAGAAGTCCAGAAACACAAGCTGTCTTTTCTTTAAGAGGTAAACCATTAAACTGTTTTGGTTTATCTAAAAAAATAGTTTATCAAAACGAAGAATTTAATTTACTACAACATGCTTTAAATATTGAAGAAGACATAGATAACCTAAGATACAATCATGTAGTTATTGCTACAGATGCAGATGTTGATGGTATGCACATTCGTTTACTATTGATGACTTTTTTCCTTCAATTTTTTCCTGATTTAGTTAAAAAAGGACATCTCTATATATTAGAAACACCTTTATTTAGAGTTCGAAATAAGCAAAAAACTATTTATTGTTATTCTGAGAAAGAAAAACAAGAAGCAATCAATGAACTAAAAGGCAAACCAGAAATTACAAGATTTAAAGGGCTTGGAGAAATTTCACCATCTGAGTTTGAGAATTTCATTAATGAAGACATTAAATTAGAACCAGTAATATTGAAAGAAAAACAGAGCATCGATCAACTTTTAGCATACTATATGGGAAAAAACACACAAGATCGACAAGAATTTATCATTGATAACTTAAGAATAGAAAAAGACGAAGTGGTAGAAACCGTAACGATTTCGTAATTAATTTTCTAGAGCTGGAACTTTTTTTTACTTATTTTTGTTACCGTATTGTAAGATATATGCCTATAGCTAAATATAAACATACCGTAATCTTTTTAATGATAGTTAGCATGTCAATGTTGATATGCCAAAACTATGTATCCAATTTTATAAAAGATTGTAAGTTGTCGAGCTATGTTAATAATTTGAATGATTTAGAAGAAGATGCACATAAAGTAGAAGTAAAAGACTTTGTAATTAAGTATATCAAACAACACAAAGCAGTATTATCTTCAATTATCGATAAAAAAATAAGTATGGCACATTTAACTGATGATGCCATTGAAAACCAAAATTACATTTTATTTATAGGTGAACCACCAGAATATTTAGCATAATTTGTAGTACATTATCGTCTTTCTGCGAAAGTAGAAGTCTAGTAGTTTGCTACAAAAATTCCGCTTGTTTTTATTTTTCCAAAATGACGGAATGACAAGGAGACTAAATAATGATTCTAATTGAATCAAATCTTAATCAAATAAAAATTTAAATGAAACTTTTTTCAAATATTAAACAAGACTTTCCTGCAAGTATCGTCGTATTTTTTGTAGCACTTCCATTATGTTTAGGAATTGCTTTGGCCAGTGGTGCACCATTGTTCGCTGGTATTATAGCAGGTATAATTGGTGGAGTAGTCGTAGGAGCCATTAGTGGTTCTAATTTAGGTGTTAGTGGTCCAGCTGCAGGTTTAGCAGCTATTGTTTTTGCAGCCATTCCTGATTTAGGTGGTTATCAAAACTTTTTACTCGCAGTAGTTATTGCTGGTGTTTTTCAAATTATATTAGGTATTTTAAGAGCAGGTATTATCGGCTATTATTTTCCATCATCTGTAATTAAAGGAATGCTTACTGGTATTGGTATTATTATTATAATGAAACAAATACCTAACTTTTTTGGTTACGATGAAGAATCTGCTTGGGACTTAGAATTTATAGAACATGATGGTAGAAATACGATTGCAGAGTTATTTGATACGCTAGAGCATGTACATCCTGGTGCAACATTAATTGGTATTATTAGTTTACTTATCTTAATTTTTTGGGATACTGTTTTATCTAAAAAAGGAAAAATCTTTAAACTTATACAAGGACCATTAGTTGTAGTAGTATTAGGTATAGTATTTTACTTAGCTACACTAGGAAACGAAACTTTGGCTATTGGTGCGTCTCATTTAGTAAGTGTGCCAATTCCAAATAGTGTATCCGATTTCTTTGGTCAGTTTAGTATGCCTAATTTTGCAGTCATTACCAATTATAAAATTTGGGTAACTGCTTTTACAATTGCTATTGTAGCAAGTATAGAAACACTATTATGTGTAGAAGCAACAGATAAATTAGATCCAGAAAGAAATATCACACCAACCAACCGTGAGCTAATAGCACAAGGTTCTGGTAATGTCATTTCTGGTTTAATTGGTGGTTTACCTATTACACAAGTAATTGTTCGTAGTTCTGCCAATATTCAATCTGGCGGAAAAACAAAATTATCAGCTATTATACATGGTTTTTTATTATTACTTTCTGTAATATTAATTCCAACATTATTAAATAAAATACCATTATCTGTACTAGCAGCAGTTTTATTAATTGTAGGATATAAACTAGCAAAACCAGCACTATTTAAACAAATGTATCAATTAGGTTGGAAACAATTTATACCATTTATAGTAACGGTTGTAGCTATTGTATTTACCGATTTACTCATTGGTGTTGGTCTAGGACTTGCTGTAGGATTAGTAGTAATTGCTATTAAAAGTTATCAAAACTCGCACTTTTTACATAAAGCAGAAAGTGATGATAATACAGGTCATCATGTTACTATGAAACTAGCAGAAGAAATTACATTTTTAAATAAAGCAGCTATTCAGAATGAGTTGTTTAGCTTACCAGAAAATACGAGCTTAGATTTAGATGTAAGAAATACAGTTTACTTAGATTTCGATATTATAGAAATAATAGAGAACTTTATTATTCAAGCAGAAAATAAAAATATTAAATTTAAATTGGTATCAGAAAAAGGTACATTTGAAAATCCAACTTCAGAAATAATACAACAAATTCTGAAGAATTAAAAATAAATAATTAAATAAAAATAAAAAATATGAAATTAGAAAGAATATTTGAAAATAATGAAATTTGGATAGCTAAAAAATTAGCAGTAGAACCAAATTATTTTAGCGACTTATCTAAAGGACAGCAACCAGAAATATTATATATTGGTTGTGCAGATAGTAGAGTTACAGCAGAAGACTTAATGGGTGTACAACCTGGTGAAGTTTTTGTACATAGAAATATTGCCAATATGGTACCTAATACCGATTTGAATGTAATGTCGGTGATAGAATATGCAGTAGCACATTTAAAAGTAAATCATATTGTAGTATGTGGTCATTATTTTTGTGGAGGTGTTAAAGCAGCAATGCAATCTAACGACTTAGGAATTTTAAATCCGTGGTTGAGAAATATTAGAGATGTATATAGAATTCACAAAGATGAATTGAATGCTATAGTAGATGAAGAAGCTAGATACAAACGACTAGTAGAGTTGAATGTAGAAGAGCAGTGTATTAATGTAATAAAAACAGCACAAGTACAAAAAGCTTATAACGAAAGAGGTTTAAAAGTACATGGTTGGGTTTTTGATATACATACAGGAAAATTAATAGACTTAAACATCAACTTTGATAAAATACTTTCCAATATAATGGAAATATATAGATTAGTATAAAAACTATGCTAAGCTTAATTTGTTTGAAAGGTGCATTGAAAAATGCACCTTTTTTATTTAACACTATTCACCAGTCCAATTTGGTGCTCGTTTTTCTTTAAATGCTAATAAACCTTCTTTAGCATCTTTACTACTCAAAACTTTCATTAACATACTATGCAAATATGGGTGTTGTGCTTCGTGCTTTAAATTTTGCATTTCCTGAAAAGCTTGTAACCCTAATCGTATTGCAGTTGGCGATTGCTCCCTTATTTCATCGACTAAGTGTTGAACTGTTTGTTCTAAATCATTTGCTTCAACAACTATAGAAACAATGCCTAATCTTTTTGCTTCGTTTGCATCAATTGTTTTTGCACACATACAAAGATCTAGTAAATCTCTAGCACTCATTAATGGAGCTAGACTTGCCATTACTTGCATTGGCCAAATGCCTCGTTTTACTTCAGGTAAACCAAATTTTGCAGTATTGGCTGCTACAACATGAGTACAACCACAAATCATTAAAAAACCACCAGCATAAACATCAGCATGCACTTGAGCAATACAAGGTTTATGTAGTCCATTAAATTCATCGCCTAATTTTACCATTTCTTTTGGCATTGGAATAGTAGAATTGTTTTCGACAATAGCATCACCAGCAAAAGCTTTTAAATCTGCACCAGCACAAAAAGTTGGGCCATTGGCTTTAATAATAACCGACCAAATAGCATTATTGTAATGAGCATAAGCTAAAGCATAAGCCAATTCATTAGCTAAAGGCATATGAAAGGCATTTCTTTTTTCAGGTCTGTTTAGCGTAATACTTAAAACATGGTCATTTTCTTCTACAATTAAAAAAGCAAAATGCTGTTCTTTAAAATTACTAATATCTTCTTTTCTATATAACATATTTTATTATTTTTGAGTATAGTCATAATATATTCAGTTTGTTAAAATTTTTCTACTTCCTATCCAAAACTATGGTTGTTAATCTGCTGATGTTGATGATTTTTTGTCTTTCGTCATAGATTTTAATTTCCCAAACTGCTGTCTTACTACCAATATGAATTGGTTTTACAATACCTTCTACCAAACCTTTTGTAGCACTCTTTAAATGGTTCGAGTTAATATCTAAACCAACAGCATATTGTTTGGTATTGTCTAAACACAAGTTTGCAGCTACACTGCCTAACGATTCTGCTAAAACCACCGAAGCACCACCATGCAACAAACCCATTGGTTGCTGTGTTCTGTGGTCAACAGGCATAGTTGCTTTAATATAATCGTCGCCAATTTCGGTATAAACAATGTCTATGTACGCTACAATAGTATTTTTACTTCTTGCTTGTAAATCTGCTAAGCTAATATTTTCAGAATGCCATATTTTCATGTGTATAAAAATATAAAATTCATTGTTTAGTAAAAACAATTCCTAATTAAATCTGTACTTTTGCGTATGCATTCTAAAATTCTCATCTACGACTTTGGTTCTCAATATACGCAACTGATTGCACGAAGAATTAGAGAACTCAATATCTATTGTGAGATTTATCCTTATAATTCAACTGTAGAGATTACACCAAATGTAAAAGGTGTTATTTTAAGTGGAAGTCCATTTTCTGTACTACAAGCAGAAGCATTACCATTTCCAATAAAAACATTTATAGAACAACACCAAATTCCAATACTAACCATTTGCTACGGAGCTCAGCTACTTGCACATCAGTTTGGTGGCACAGTAGAAAAATCTAACAAAAGAGAATATGGTAGAGCAATGTTAGATATTGTTGATGAAAATGATATATTATTTAAAAATATAAACAATCATACACAAGTTTGGATGTCTCATGGCGATTCTATTATCGAATTACCTTTAAATTTTACAATTACAGCAAAAACAAGTCATATTCCAATAGCAGCTTTTAAGCACAACGATTTGTCTTTGTACGGAATTCAATTTCATCCAGAAGTAACGCACACACAAGAAGGCAAACAACTACTTCGCAACTTTTGTATAGATATTTGTGCTTGTGTTGCAGATTGGACACCTAATAGTTTTATTGAGGAAACGGTTCAAGAAATAAAAGAAACGGTTGGCAATGAAAAAGTAGTACTAGGATTGTCTGGTGGTGTTGATTCGAGTGTTGCTGCATTGTTGTTGAATAAAGCTATTGGTAATCAATTGGTTTGCATATTTGTAAATAATGGTTTGTTGCGTTATCAAGAGTATGAAACGGTACTAGAAAATTATCAATCTTTAGGTTTAAATATTATTGGTGTTGATGCTAGTCAGATTTTTTATGATGCATTAAAAGGATTATCAGAACCAGAAGCTAAAAGAAAAGCAATTGGCAAAGCATTTATAGATGTATTTCAAGCAGAAGCATCGAAAATTGATGGCGTACAATGGTTGGCTCAAGGCACTATTTATCCAGATATTATCGAATCGGTTTCTGTTCATGGACCAAGTGCTACTATTAAATCACATCATAATGTAGGTGGTTTGCCAGAAAAAATGCACTTAAAAATCATCGAGCCATTAAAAAGATTATTTAAAGATGAAGTGAGAAGAGTTGGTGCAGCTTTATTTCTTCCAGAAAATATTTTAAATAGACATCCATTTCCTGGTCCAGGTTTAGCGATAAGAATTCTTGGTGAAATCACAGAAAATAAGATAAATTTGTTGCAAAAAGCAGATTTTATATTTATAGAACAATTAAAGGCACACAATTTGTATGATAAAGTTTGGCAAGCAGGAACTATTTTCTTGCCAATACAATCTGTTGGCGTTATGGGCGATGAAAGAACATATGAAAATGTAGTAGCTTTAAGAGCTGTAACTTCTGTTGATGGAATGACAGCAGATTGGTGTCATTTGCCATACGAGTTCTTGGCAACAGTATCTAACAAAATTATTAATGAAATTAAAGGAATAAATAGAGTAGTATATGATATTAGTTCAAAACCTCCTGCAACAATTGAGTGGGAATAAATTATACTTGATTGTAATATTAAGTTTACTGAGTACTACTTCATGCAGTGCATCTAAAAAAGTAAGTACCAATAATAAATCAACAGAAATAGTTGATATTAATACGAATAACACAGATGATGTAGTAGATGAAATTAAATCGACAGACGAAGTAGCCGATGTTTCAATAGATTCTATAACTAAAGATGTGCAACCATTTGATATTGATGATGCTATAGATGCAGAAGATGATGAAGTTTTAGTTGGTGAAGATGAAAGTGAAACCGATTATTTAAGTCAGAAAACAAAAATAGTAGTGTTTTTACCATTTTTTATAAATACTATTCCACTAGGAAAATATGCTAACGACACGACTAAACAATTGCCTAATGCTTCTAAAGATGCTATGGATTTTTATATTGGTGCTAAGCTAGCCAAAGAAAGTTTGAGCAGCTTTGAACCACAAGTCAATTTGTATTTTATGGACGACCAAAACAGTTCGGATATACTACAGCAAAAATTAAAAATGGCTCCATTTCCTAATATCGATATGATTATTGCTCCTTACAAAGTCGAAAACATTAAATTGTTGGCAGACTATGGAAAGCAAAACAAAATACCAGTACTTTCTTCTAACAATAGTTCTATGTATACTACTAGCAACAATCCATATTATTATAGTGCAACACCAACTATTTATGGCGAATATGTTGCTTTGATTGAAAATATTAAACAACAACATCCTACAAAAAACATTACTGTTTTATACGACAGTACCGATACTAAAAATGCAAATATCAATTTGATAGATAATCTGCTGAAGAGAAATAAAGTAAAATACAATATTATTCCTAGCAATAAAACAGTATTGCCAATAAATACTTTTTCTAGTAACGATTCTATTTTTCTTTTCTTTTCTAACGATGTCAACTATATAAAAAGTATATTAAAACAAGCTAGTACTATTACAGACAAATCATTATACTTTTATACCAATTCATCTATCAATAAAAATAAAGATATTGTATATAAAACATTTTCACATCAATTATATACTATAGCACCTTACGATTTACAAAATGATGATGTTAAGATTTTTGCACAAGATTATATAACAGATTATGTACAAAAGCCAACTACACTAAGTTATTTAGGTTATGATATAATGCAGTTTCTATTTAATATGATAGAACACAATAACAACTTATTAGACTATCAAGATTTTGCTTATCCAAGAAAGTTGCAATCTAACTTTAAATTTGTTCCAGTATATAATGAAAACAACGCTATAGACTTTTACGATAATAGCTTTGTACATTATTACCATTACAACAATGGTATTTTTGAAAAAGCAGACTAGTGGTTGGTTTACTTTTAAACTAATGAGAACACTTTTAAAAATCGTTGGAATTGTAGTAGTTCTAGTGATTTTATTTCGTGGTACTATTTTTAGAACATTGGTTAAGTATAAGGCCATTGGAACTCGAACGACAATAGTCATAACTAATCAACAATTAATAGAAGCTATTGAAGAAAAATCAAAAGATAAAAAAGTAATTGATATAAAAACAATAGCTACAATAGCTAATGAAATTACTACAAAATCACTGTCGTTTACTACAAAGCAAGTAAGTAATAATCCGAACGAATTGTACAACACCAAACAAGCCAATTGTATTGGTTATGCTGCAATGTATAATTCTATAGCCAACTATTTAATTGAACAATATCAATTACAAGAAGATATAAAAGTAGCACATAAAGTAGCTCAATTAAAAATACTAGGAATTAATATACACCAATTTATAAATAATCCGTTTTTTAAAGACCACGATTATAATGAATTAATAAATATTAGAACCAAACAACAATTCAATACCGACCCAAGCTTAAACGATTATTTTTGGATTGACAAAATTGTGGTAGAAGAGTAGTAATTGATTTGCTACCTAATATTATTTGAAAGACCTAACACTAATGCCATTATTAAAAAGCCCAAAATAATACTACCTAATGCATCTTTTTGACATTGTTCTACTAGATAAATTTCTATATTATCAATTCGCAAATAAGTTTTTGGTTTAACATAAATGCCATATATATTAATAAATTTATTGTTGATACTTTTCTCTAAGAAATCTAATTCCTTATTTTTTACTATTTTTTTTAAATAATCATTAATTGTTATTTTTAAGTATATAGAGTCACCTTTTTTTACATTTTTTATAAATAAACTTTTGTTTGTTTTCTGATATTCACTACCAGCCAAAGTAAATGTTATATCTGGATATTCTTCTAATTTTAAGTGAATATACCTATTACTTTTATGTCCTTTAGTTATTTTTACTGTATTGGCAATGATTCCTTCTATTTCCGTAGTTTTACAATACAAATCATAATACTTTTCTGATTTTATTAGGTCATTTCTTGCCATAAGAAAAAAAACTAATCCATAAATCAATATTATAGTTGATATTATAATCTTTTTTTTTGTTTGAAATAAAATACCACCTTCATCTAGAAAAACTTCATTTTCTGTGATTTTTGAAGTTATTTCATTTTTCAATTCGGTATAATTTTTATATCGATTAGAAACTATATGGAATTTATTAGAGCTAGTATATAATGAAAGATCTAAAAAACTAATAGTTCCTCTTCTGTCTTTAATTTCTTCTTCTTTCCATTTAATTATATCTGTGTAAAATAGTTTTATTCTAATTTTATTAAAAATGTTTCTGAATTCTATATAATCATTATAAACTATAATTATGCCTGAATTATATATTTCAATAAAAAATATGATATTTATTATGAATAATAAAATAGATATTGAAAATAATACTAGATTAAAATTTTCCGCAAAGAATGCACTAATAAGCATATAAGAACTAATTGCAAGAATGAATGAGAATAAAATAATTGAAATAATTATTTTTGTATATATTATTTTAGATTTTAAGGTAATTGTGTTCATTTTTTTATTATTTTACTATAAGAAAAGAACTACAATCTCTGCATTAGTTTAGGAATCATTTTATTTTTCCAAGTAGCAAATGTGTTATTCGCAATTTGTTCTTGTGCTTGTTTTACTAACCAAAGGTACAGACTCAAATTTTGTAAACTAGCAATTTGCATACCTAGCAACTCGTTGGTAATAATTAAATGTCGCAAATATGCTTTACTGTGTTTTCTACTCGTACTACAAGTTTTATCATCAATACAAGAGAAATCATTTTTCCATTTACTGTTTTTAATATTAATAATACCTTCACTTGTAAACAGTAAGCCATGTCTAGCATTTCTAGTAGGCATCACGCAATCAAACATATCAACACCAAGAGCAATCGATTCTAAAATATTAGCAGGTGTACCAACACCCATTAAATAGCGTGGCTTGTCTTTAGGTAAAATCTGATTCACTAAATCAGTCATGGCATACATTTCTTCAGCAGGTTCGCCAACAGCCAAACCACCAATGGCATTTGCTTTTTGATTTTGTTCTGCAATAAAATTAGCAGAAGCCGTTCGCAAATCTTTATAAGTACTACCTTGTACAATTGGCAAAAGCGTTTGCTCATAACCATATTTAGCTTCGGTATTGTCAAAGCGTTCAATGCATCTTTTCAACCAACGATGTGTTAAATGCATAGAGTTCTTCGCATATGTATAATCACAAGGATAAGGTGTACATTCATCGAAAGCCATAATAAAATCTGCACCAATAATGCGTTGAATGTCCATTACATATTCTGGTGTAAATAAATGTTTGCTACCATCAATATGCGAACGAAAAGTAACACCTTGTTCTGTAATTTTTCTTCTATCGCTTAAAGAATACACTTGATAACCACCACTATCTGTTAAAATTGGTTTTTGCCAAGAATTAAACTGATGCAAACCGCCAGCTTGTTCTAGAATATCTAAACCAGGTCGTAAATACAAATGATAAGTATTACCAAGAATAATGTCTGCTTTAATTTCATCGTGCAGTTCGCTAAAATGAACGCCTTTTACTGTTGCTTGTGTACCAACAGGCATAAAGATTGGCGTTGTAATTGTGCCATGGTCGGTGGTAATTTCGCCAAGTCGAGCATTAGAATATTGGTCTGTATTTATTATTTTAAACTGCACCGTAAAAATTTACTGCAAAAGTCTGAAAACTATTTTAATAATCCCAAATTATGTATCATACTTTGTAATTTTCTAAAACTAAACTATTAACAGATAGACCAAAGCAGTTTTGCGTTGAAGCATTTTCAGCAATAGATGTAAATGTCTCGGAATTGCATTGCGAGGAACGAGCAATAGGCATGGAGAGACAAATTTATCATCGATTTACTTCACTAAAATAAAATCAGAGAAAAGTAAATTGCCTTAAATGCTTCTTGACTCTTGCCTGCTGGCAAGCAGGTTTTGGTTCGTTTTGCCTGTTTACCAACAGGTAAATATCAAGACAAAATGAACGAAAGTTAAGTTGGTGTTTTTAATTGAAAATATAAGTTAATTTTCTAGAAGATTGATGAATAAGTAAAAAATATGAAGCATATTTTTTATTCTGAAGTTCCAGAATAAATTTCTAATGTGTAATTTGGAAAAATTTATTTTTATTGATGATGATTCTAATTTATGGATATATTGCGGTTATAATAATTCAACTATTATTTTATATATTTTTTCTATTTAAATTTAATCAAAAAAATCAAATAAAAAATAATGATTTACCAATAACCATTGTAGTCTGTTGTAAAAATGAAGCTCAAAATCTAAAACGCTTAATTCCTATCATCATGCAACAAGATTATCCAAATTTTGAATTATTATTAGTTGATGATGGTTCTACGGATAGTACTGTTGATGTTATTATACACTATAAAAAAGAATATAAAAATATAAATTATTTATTTGTAGATGAGAAAGATAAAATTGGTGTAGGGAAAAAATTTGCATTACAACAAGGAGTACAAAAAGCACAACACGATATTATTGTAGTAACTGATGCTGATTGTTATCCAATATCGAAAGAATGGTTGCAAAAAATGGTTCAAGCAAAACAAGACAAAGCAATAGTACTTGGTATTAGTTTGCCATTTTGTATCAATGGTAATACGGTTGAAAAGTTGCAAGACTACGAAACCAGTATTACAGCGTTGCAATACATTAGTTTAGCAAATATAAATTGTGCATACATGGGTGTTGGTAGAAATATGTTGTTTGAAAAACAGGTTTTTTTAGATAAAAATTGGACAGATAAAGAAATGAATATGCTTTCTGGCGATGACGATTTGTTTATTCAAACACAAGCAAAAAAAAATAATGTTACTACATGCACAGATACAAATGCGTATACTTATTTTGATGCAAAGTCAACATGGAATGCTTGGTTCAAACAAAAGCAAAGACATTTAAGTACAGGTTTTACTTATCAAATAAAACATAAAGTAATATTGAGTTTATTTCTGTTAACTAAGTTATTAGTTTATATGTTATCAATTATGATTAGTATATATAATTTTAAATATTTAGTATTGCTATTATTATATTCGGAACTTATTTTGTTGACTAGTAGATATTTATATAAAAAGAACAACTTATTTCAGTTTTTTAAATTTTCATTTGTATTTGATATAATCTATTGTTTTAGTATTATCTTTATAGGATTGGTAGCTTATTTTAAACCAAGCAAATCTTGGAAATAAAAGAAAATGAAATCAATATAATTAACGATGCTTTGAAAGGAGACCAAAAAGCATATACTTATCTTATGGAAAGGTATAAAGATGGTTTGTTGCACACCATAAAAAAAATAGTAGGAGATGAGTTAGATGCAGAAGACTTATTAATAGAAAGTTTTGCTAAAGCATTTGATAATTTAAATCAGTATGATGCAACTTATGCGTTTAGTACTTGGTTGTATAAAATTGCTTCTAATACTTGTATTGATTTTTTAAGAAAAAAACGAATTGAAGCCATTTCATTAGATGCAAGTGCTAATTATATTGAAGATAATTTTTTATACAGCGATACTGAAAATCCAGAAACAACATTAATTAATACACAGAAGAAACAAAAAATCAGACAGTACATTAACAGCTTAGATACATCTTTAGCAACAGTTATTGAGTATCGATATTTAAAAGAATTAAGCTACGACGAAATTGCAGCAGCACTACACTTACCAATTGGTACAGTCAAAGTACAAATTCATAGAGCAAAAAAAAGATTATATGAAATTATTAAAGACAATGAAGATAGTTTATAGAAACCATCTAAAAATCTTGATTCTAATAGTCTGAAAATCTAATGCAATATAATTAATTTTTTAGTGATGTTGTTTTTTCTATTCTCGCACTTGACAGGTGTTTTTCACCTGTCAAAAACCCTGTCAAAAACCTTGTAGGAGTTAATAAAAGTATCATTTGCTATGTATAATAATAAAATTTGATATATTTACAGGTTTAAAAATGCAAACATATTTTCCTCAATTTTTTACAGCAACCATATACAAATGGTATCCACTTTTAAAAGAAAGTCAAGTTAAAGATATAATAATAGAAAGCATGGTTTTTTTAGCACAAAATCAAAGAGTGTTTATTCATGCATTTGTAATTATGGATAATCATATCCATATCATTTGGAAAATCAGAACACCTCACTTGCAAAAAAATGTACAAAGAGATTTTTTAAAATATACAGCACAGCAAATTAAGTTTTATCTACAACGCAAGAATTCAGAGATAATTGAATTATGTAAAGTAAACCATAATGATAGAAAATATATGATTTGGCAAACGAATTCTATGAGTGTAGATTTATATACCGAAAAGGTTTATAATCAAAAATTAGACTATATACATAATAATCCAATAAAGGCAAAATATTGCGAAAAAGCAGAAGATTATATATATTCGAGTGCAGATTATTATTATCTTAATAAAAGTAAATGGAAGTTTATAAATAATGAAGAAGAATAACTATATGTTTCGGCAGGTGATAACACCTGCCGAGTGCGGGGGAGACTATAAAGATAATTTTGCTGGACATGCTGAATTATATATAGATCAAACTTCAGATGAAAGTTTTAAAAATACAACAGAACCATTTAAACAAGCAATAGTTAAAAAGACAGCTGAATATATATTGAGTGCAAAAAAGAGAGAGGGAGCAAACAGTACAGAACTAATTAGTAAGTTTAATATAAATAATAAAGCTAGTTATAGTATGACATATGAACAAGAATATATACAAGATGATAAGAATAAAATAGTAGATACTAAATACTTTATTAAGATAAGAGATAAAGACAATAACTTGGTAAGTGAAGTAGAGTACAATGAAAAACTTACTAAAGATTGAAATTTTTAATCTACATAACTATTGTGTCTTCCTTATTTTATTGTAAGAGAACTGAGAAAGGTATCTCTAAGGATAATACCTTAACTGGTGGAAAGTTTAAGTATTGGAGAGTTTTTAGAAACGGAGTTATATATGAACCTTCGCCTAACAACAATACAATATATAGATTTGATAAAGATGGTAGTTTTTATACATTGGATTTTAATTTTTACAATTTTAATTGGGAATTAGTAAATGATAATTCTTCCATATTTTATAATAATATTTGGATTTTACATAATGATTCAATAAGATTGAATTTTAATACATATAAAATTGAAATAGAAAACATAAATACTGATAGTATTTATATTGTGTTATCAAAAAATACATTTTATGATTCAATGCATCTAAAAAAAGGTTATTATATATTGAAGCCATTTAATAGTCAGATAGACGGATATTTTAATTTTAAGAAGATAAAGAATAAGAAAGGAACAAACTGTTATTTTGATAAGAAGCTAAGAAATCAAGAAATCAAAAAATGGCAATAAAAGGTAGCACAGCAATGTCTAAGAAGTATCTACTATAAAAGGTTCGTATTTCCGAACCATAAGTAAAAATGGGTTTAAAAAGTTTATTTAGTGAAAACTATTTTAAAATATAATTTATAATATATAAAACTATATAATTTTAAAAAGAAAAAATCAATAACCAGTAAATTTATTTCTTGGTTTTTTACTTAAAAACAACAAATGCTATTTTTGTTTGTAATTATTCTTTGTCTTTTGGCTTGTTCGGTTTGTAACATACTGTCCCAAAAAGTAAGACCGTTGCAAGGCAGTGATAAAAAATAATATAGAATAATGCTAGTAGTTATACTATAATTTAGTATATTAGAGTTATGAAAATAAATAAGCCACTCACATTAGCAGACAGTATATGCGATACACGCGTAAAGAAAGTTAAACAAGTTTTCTTTACACAAATTAACCAGTTAATAGATTGGCAACAAATTAGTACAGTAATAGATAAGTATTACACCAAAGGCACAAGTGCAACAGGCAAGCCAAGTTATGATGGATTGTTATTATTCAAAATCTGTTTACTACAAACATGGTACGGACTAAGTGATTACGAAGTAGAAGACAGAATAAATGACAGCCTCTCCTTTAGTTCTTTCTTAGAATTAACCATAGACCAAACCTCACCAGACCATAGTACCATAAGCAGATTTAGAACAGCAATGACAGGAGCAGGAGCATATGATGAATTATTAAAAAGCATAAACAAACAATTAGAACAACATCAAATACTAGTAAAGACAGGAGCTATAGTAGATGCCAGTATAGTAGAAACACCATTAAAACCCAAAGGAAAAAGTAATTATGAGCTTGAAGCACAACAACAACAACAAGAGCAATCACAAGAAGTACCAACAAAGACGGTAGAAAAAAAATACAGTACAAGTGTAGACATAGAAGCAGCATGGATAAAGAGAGGCAAACAACTAAAATATGGCTATAAGAAACACTATGTAACAGACAACGAAGGATTAGTATTAGGCGTATTAACCACCAAAGCAAGTGTAAATGAAATTAGTAATCTAGAAACGGTATTAAAAACAGCAGACTTACCAAAAGACATAGCAGTAAAAGCAGACAAAGGTTATCAATCAGAGAAGAATAATGAATTGTTAAAGACATTAGGATTAAAAAATAACATATTAAAAAAAGCAACTAAAAATAAAGCATTAACACAAGCCCAAACAGATTATAACAAACTAATAAGCAAAACCAGATATAAAATAGAACGCACTTTTGGCAGTATAAAAAGATGGTTTAACGGCGGTATAGCAAGATACAGAGGCATAGCCAAGATGCACACACAAAACATAATGGAAGCCATAGCATATAATTTATACAGAAGTCCAGGGATACTTATGTCCAAAGCATAAAAAAGCGAAGAAAAGTAAAAAAAAAAGAGTACTAAACAAACAAAAATCAATCAAAAAAGATAAAAAATAACAAAATAAGCCAATAAAACAAACAAATTAAAATATAACAAATATAAACTAATGAATATAATAAATGAAAAACAAAAATTTTACCTTTTGTAACGGTCTCCATTTATAGTAGTAGATTCCGAAACGAGTTCGGAAAGGAGACGCTTCGTTTCGTTGTACTTCACTCAGCGTGACGGAGATAAAGAATACTAATGACTTAATGACGAATAACTAAACAAAGCTTAGCTAACAATTTGTTTATATTTCTAAATTAATGATTTTTATAGTTTTGTGATAATATGGGAAATATTAATTCAAAATTAGATGCTATAATTAATCAAGCAATTGCTTATGCTCCGAAGTTGGCTTTGGCTCTTCTTATTATTATTCTTGGATTTTGGTTGAGCAATAAACTAGTAAAGGTATTGGCTAAATCATTAAAAAAGAGAGAAATAAGTGAAGATGTACGCCCTTTTATTATAACAGTTAGCGCTGTGTTACTTAAAATTTTAATTGTAATAAGTGCTGCTGGAATTGTTGGTATTGAAACGAGTTCGTTTGTTGCTGTATTGGCTGCTGCGGGTTTTGCTGTTGGTATGGCATTACAAGGAAGTCTGAGTAATTTTGCTGCTGGTGTATTAATTCTACTTTTTAAACCTTATAAAATTGGTGATATTATTGAGTTGAAAGACAAGAAAGGAAAAGTTGTAGAAATTCAGATTTTTAATACTGTAATGCAAACGGTTTTAAACGAGACTGTAATTATACCTAATGGTTTGGCTATTAGCGATTTAATAGTCAATCATTCGAGTGTTGGTTTTATTAGAGTAGATGTTTTTGGACACATTCCTTACAGTGAAAAATTTAGTAAAATTGAGCGATTAATCTTGGCTGAAATTGCAAAAAACGACAAGATTTTAAAAACACCAGAAACAACATTAGGTATAGAAACATTTGATACTCACTTTATTAATTTTGGTATTTATGCTTTTGCTAAACCCGAAAATTATTGGGATGTGTATTATTACTTAACTAGAACTATTAAAATAGTGTTAGGTGAAAACAATATTCAAGTTGCCTACTCTGAAGATATGAAGCTAGGTGAAATTAGCAAGGAAGATTAGTTTGCTTTCTTTTTTCTATAGAATTGAAAAAAATCATGAAATAAATTCAGGATGTGATAGATTGCCACAATTTTACCAATTAAAAATTAGTGTTCCGTACCACGACATGGCTTCGGCTGGAATAATGCCTGGTCCTGGATAACCTGCTGCTCTCCTAGTGAAATATTTATTGTTAGTTATATTATTGCCACTTACTTTAAAGGTAAACCATTTGTATGTATAGCTTGTATTAATATCTATATTATAATAAGCTGGTACTAAACCTGCTATGGCATTTGGCGTTGCTTGTGTTGCATTAGTAGCATCTGTAAATTGTTGACTAACATAAGCTACATTAGCTCCAATTGTAAATGATTCGTAGGAAAATGTAAGTCCTGTTCTATAAATAAAATCTGGTGCATATTCTACGCTATTGCCAACTATTGCTGTTTCTTCTGATTTGATGTATTGTGCATTCAAATAGGCAAAGTTGTTATACCATTTTAAACCAAATTTATTCTCTTGATTTTTAAATTTCAAGAAGTCTATTTCTACTGCTATATCTACACCTAATGCTCTTGATTTGGCTACATTGGTTCTATAACGATAAGCGATTAATGTAAGCGTATCTTTTTTGTTGATTTCACTAATTCTGTCATTATAAATCATGCAGAATGTACCAATATTATAGTTTAGTATATTTTTATAAGTTCCTCTTAATCCAAAATCAAAACTATATCCTTTTTCGTCTTTTAAATTTGGATTGACTCTTAATCCTGGAATATTGGCTCTGATATCATTAAAGTTTATTGCTCTATAATTTTGTGAAAGGTTAGCATACATTTCTAATGTAGTTAATAGTTTATACGACAATCCTAATCCTAATAAAAAGATATGACGACCTTTAGTTCTTGATTCATCAATTGTTGAATCTCTCAAAACAATATCATTAAAAACATATCTGTCTTTATAAAAACCTTTAGCTGTAGTTTGAATGTACTCGTATCTAAATCCTGGCGTAAAAGAAAAGCGATTTAATGTAAACAGCTGTTCGCCAAACAAAGCAATATTGGTACTAGGAAATTTAAAATCGGAACCACTGATTAATGAATCACTTAAAAACTCGAATGTAGCATCATTTCCTGCATTAGCATCATCTTGTTTTTTAGAAGTATGTCCTCTATAAATTCTTGCACCAAGCAGCAATACAAAACTTTTGGTAGCCGTTGTATTGTACTTGTACATTAGTCGTGTTTCGTTGCCTATATTTTTGTATTGGTCGCTCAATAAATTTCTAGGCGTATTGAGTTGGTCGTTCTGTTGAATATTACTTAAGTTGCCAATAGCATCTCTTCCTGCAAACAAAGCAAAAGTATTAGACAATAAAGATAACTTGTTATTAAATTTATATCTAAATTCAATATTTAATAAATTCCAATTAATAGCAAACCAATTTCTAGTTCTATTGGATTGATTTGGATTGTCATTAAACTGAGCATCTGTTAAACCACCAGGCATTTGTGCTAAATAATTCATGCCACTATATTCTGCACCAATACTTGCTTTTTCGTTGATTTGATATTTGAGATGAGTATAATAATTATGTGCTTTGAATAAAGAATTAGGACGGAAGCTATTGCCTCGTCTAAATTGATAAAAAGAATAATAACTTAATTTTTTATGCGTACCATCAAATCCAACAAATGTATTTGAGAAACCATAGCTACCTACTGTTTGTTGTAGATTGATGTGATATGGTTTTGTTGTAGTAGCTTGTTTAAGTTTAAAATTAATCATACCACCAAACTGTGTACCATATTGCAAACCAGAAGCACCACGAACAATTTCTATTTTTTCTACAGCTTCTGCTGGTGGTAAATAATAAGCATCAGGATAACCTAAAGCATCAGCAGAAATATCGTAACCATTTTGACGAATATTAAAATTAGAACTTCGTGTTGGTTCTAAACCTCTTGTAGCAACATCTAATTGCAGACCAGAAGCATCGCTTTCCCAAATATTTAAACCTGCAATTTTAGCAAAAATTTGTCGTCCTGAATTTCTTGCTAAGTTGACATTGAGTTTTTCAAGAAAAATTAAATCTGTTTTCTTAGCAGCAAAAATCGACATATCTTCTACATTTTTAAGGTATTGATTGTCTAGTAAGTTATTTTTTTTAGTGTCATTTATTTGTACTTCATCTAAAATAGTAGTACTACTATCTAATATTATATGTTTATCATTTATATTAATAGTAATTATTAATTCTTGAAAACCAATTTTAGATATTGTGAATAGCTGATTCAATTTATTAACTGGAATTTGAATTATTCCATCGTTATTACTTACTGTATGAAATTGCTCATCAAAAGAACTCACATTGGCATCTGCAATAGCTTGTTGTTGTTGATTGACTATTTTAATCGTGTGCTTTTCTTGAGCAAACAATAGGTTAATCACCAAAGCAAAATAAATAAAAAGTATATTATTAATTTTCATCTAAAATCCATGTTTTATGTTTAAACGAATCTTTTTCTTTCATTAAATCGACAGTATTATCAATAAATCTTTTTGACTTGCTGCCATTTAAGCTAACAAAAGCATCTACAAATACTTTTGGATTTTGATAACCCATTTTGGCATAAGTACCTCCAAGAAAATGTGCATATTCTAAAATCATATCAGGTTGTGTACTCATCATTTTAATTTGATATGATGTAAGATATTTGTCGTTCTGTACTATTACTTTCTGACTTCCATCTTGATTGGTAATAAGAAATGTAGCTAAACCAGCTTTTTCCATTAACATTACACGCCATGAGAAACGATAGCCTTCTTCTGTCCAAAATATATTGCCTTTGTATAATAAGTATCGTAGTGGAAATACAATTTGAAAACTGATGAATAAAATAAAAGCAATATCAATTAATTTAGGAAATAAAAAATCGTATATTTTTGTTTGTACTTTATCCCAATTGAATCGAAATAATTTTTGTTGCAGTTTGATGTGAGTTGTAGTACTAAAAAATATGGTAGTTGATACAATCATAATAAAAGGAAACATACCAATTGGAAATAGCAATCGTGTAGCAACATGAAATACTATAACAAAGCAATATGCTATTGGTCGAGATTTTTTCCAAGATAAGAAGAAAAATATAGTTAAATCAAATATACAACCAAACCAACTAAATAAATAAGCTGTAAATGTTTTGGTTAATAAATTGCCTACAATTGGAAAGTGCTGTTTTGAAGACAGCCAAATTTTTAGTGGCTGTGCATCGATTAACCAAGCGTGATTTACTTTTGCAAAACCAGCATAAAAATAGACAACACCTAACATGACTTTTATAATATTGACGCTTATAGCTGGAACTTGTGTATAGTTTTCTCGTTTGAATAATACATTATCTAATGAAAATGATTTTGCTAATGGCAAGAATATTATAATAAAGCATACCAAGCTCACAAAATAATAGTGATTTAAGTAATTGGTTCTATCAATTAATTCGATATACGAGAATGTAATAAATAATAATATAGCACTTAAGCGATATAAAAAACCAAGCATTACAGCTAGAGCTGCAAATAACATCACACCAAAAAAAGCATATAATAATGTAGGTGATAAAGGTTTTATCCACTCAAATCCATAATAAGAAAAGAAATAAGTTGGTAAAATATATAATTGTTCTATCCAGTCATTCAGAATGAATCGTAGTGTTGAGCCAAATAACATTAAACCAAAAAATATTCTAAAAGAAATTAATGGAGCAATGTGTACTTTGTTGCGTACAAAATATTGATACAATGATTGTTTTTTGTTGATTGAATTAATCACCGTCAACATCTTGGTAGGTAATCGTCAGACACATTGCAGACACCATATCCACTTTTAAAGTCAGTAATAAAGCTTGTAATTGACTATATAGTGTTTGAACAGCAGCTTCATTATTGGTAATTTCGTAAGCCAAATCATGATTAAAAGTATCGATAGTATTTAAAATTGCTTGTAGTTCGTTATTGATTTGTGTACTTAAATCACTTCTTCCAACATTATTTAAATAATCATCTAAACCTAAACCATTATTTCCATTGAATAATGATTTATAGTTTATTATATAATTTTCTAATAATTGTAATGAAGTCTTGCTATACAATCCTTCTACATTATTTAATTGTGGTACGCCAAGCGTTCTAATACCTAAAGGAATGCCTACTTTTCCATCTCTTGCATATTTTTCGTAATCTGCAATGATGGCATTACTTAGCTGACCAAATGCACTTGCAATATCAACTCCAGTTGCATTGATAAATGTATTGTAATAATTTCCATCGTTTGGATTCCATTCATTATAAACATTGTTGATTACAGTTTTCACTTGAGTCATCACTGCTGTTAAATAGTTTTTATTATTTGTAGCACTGTACCAATTGACAATGTCTGTATTAGAGTTTGCTACACCAAATAATAAGTAATCTAAAGCATGAATTCCTTTTGCACTGTTACTGATATTTTGTAAATCAGTTATACCATTAGCAATTGCAGTTTGAATTATAGTTGTATCTGTTGGATAATTATTTAAAGCTGTTCTTTGCAAATACGATTCAGCTGGACCAAATTGTAGCATTTCAACAGTTTCAAAATCGAGATACAATTGTTTTAAAGCATTTTGAGCAGCCGTAAGTGTAACTGTTGTAGGTGCTGTTATAAAAGCAGTAATAGCTGTTTGTGTAAGTGTTGCTTGTGTGTTGAGCTGACTATATCTATCGACAATAATATTGCCTAAGTTTTGTAGTATAGCATTGTTATCAACTGTTTCGCAAGAACTGCTTGGTTTGTCTTCAGTACAAGATACTATACACAAAGAAAGTAAAATTAAATATATTGTATTTTTCATTAAAATAATGTTTTATAATCTTCTAAACCATAAATTTCAGCAATGGTATCTCTAAGATAAGTTAATTGAGTTGTATTTAGATGAGCAACCGACCAATTTTCGTTTACTAAAAAGTAATCTTTTATAGCATTGTAGTCTGTATCTGTAATAATTTTATTAGCGTTATACTTTAAGTTTAAGAAAAATCCAAGTGCTTCAGACAACACATGACATCTTACAGCATAATCGTCATAGTTAGTTCTAGCACTATTTAAGTAATGCAACATAGCACAAACATTTATGTATTCTACATTTTTTCTAACATTAGCCGCAGCAACATCTCTTACAGTATAGTCTCTACGATTAATAGCATCTCTACCTTGAATAAAACTGTGTAAAGTACTAGATAACAAATTAATTGGTTTACCTGAATTTACATATTCACCATAATAAATTAAATTACCAGCTTCGTCTTCAGCATCGTAGTTATCTACTGTAACATTTGTAGGAATTCCCATATATCCGAAAGCTTCGTCCCAATAATGTTGCATAGCAGTACCTTCGCCATCAACAACAGTATTGTTATCTGCAGTTGCTAGTTTATTGTATGTAGTATATTCTTCAGCAATTCTATAATAGAAAACAGCTCCCATAATTGTTTTTTGTACCAATTCTACTAAATCAATACCATTACTATCTACTAAATAAGAACGACTAGTGTTAGTTGTACTTGTAGCTACTCCGTTTGTACCAGAAGTAGTTACTGCTGTATTGTGATGTGTACTAATAGAAGCTAAGTAATTAATTAAATTCTCTACCAATACTATATCAGCTTCGTAAGTTTTGTTTTTTAATTGCTTGGTTGAAGCATTGAGTGTTGCATTGGTAAATGGACTGTTTGCATTAGCATACATATTTAATAATACATTGGCATCTAAGTTTTGAGTTTTACCTTTTTTCATTTCGGTAATCATTTCTGTTAGCATCGCTAATCTTTCAGTTTGGCCACTAAAGTTAACATTTTCGAAGCTATACGAACTAGGCAAGTTGATAGTTTCTTCTTCTTTAGTACAAGCAATTGCTAATAAACATAGCACAATAATTAAAAGTTTATTTGATTTCATTTCTTAATTTTATTTAGACTTATTTTAAATAGAGTACAAATATAGTAGTACGACTAGAATCAAACAATACCAAAAAACATTATTTGACTACTAAATTTTAGGTATCTTTATAGTATTGGGTATTGGGTAGAAGATTGTTAGAGCCAAGATTGTTAGATGTTAGACTTTGTTGGCAACATTATCTATTTATACTAAAGTGATTTCATAAGCTGTACTATTGAAACAGTTTAAGACCGTTGCAAGGCAGTGATAAAAAATAATATAGAATAATGTTTGTAATTATACTATAAGTTAGTATATTAGAGTTATGAAAATAAATAAGCCACTCACATTAGCAGACAGTATATGCGATACACGCGTAAAGAAAGTTAAACAAGTTTTCTTTACACAAATCAACCAGTTAATAGATTGGCAACAAATTAGTACAGTAATAGATAAGTATTACACCAAAGGCACAAGTGCAACAGGCAAGCCAAGTTATGATGGATTGTTATTATTCAAAATCTGTTTACTACAAACATGGTACGGACTAAGTGATTACGAAGTAGAAGACAGAATAAACGACAGTATCTCCTTTAGTACTTTCTTAGAATTAACCATAGACCAAACCTCACCAGACCATAGTACCATAAGCAGGTTTAGAACAGCAATGACAGGAGCAGGAGCATATGATGAACTATTAAAACAGATAAACAAACAATTAGAAAGGCATCAAATACTAGTAAAGACAGGAGCTATAGTAGATGCCAGTATAGTAGAAACACCATTAAAACCCAAAGGAAAAAGTAATTATGAGCTTGAAGCACAACAACAACAACAAGAGCAATCACAAGAAGTACCAACAAAGACGGTAGAAAAAAAATACAGTACAAGTGTAGACATAGAAGCAGCATGGATAAAGAGAGGCAAACAACTAAAATATGGCTATAAGAAACACTATGTAACAGACAACGAAGGATTAGTATTAGGCGTATTAACCACCAAAGCAAGTGTAAATGAAATTAGTAATCTAGAAACGGTATTAAAAACAGCAGACTTACCAAAAGACATAGCAGTAAAAGCAGACAAAGGTTATCAATCAGAGAAGAATAATGAATTGTTAAAGACATTAGGATTAAAAAATAACATATTAAAAAAAGCAACTAAAAATAAAGCATTAACACAAGCCCAAACAGATTATAACAAACTAATAAGCAAAACCAGATATAAAATAGAACGCACTTTTGGCAGTATAAAAAGATGGTTTAACGGCGGTATAGCAAGATACAGAGGCATAGCCAAGATGCACACACAAAACATAATGGAAGCCATAGCATATAATTTATACAGAAGTCCAGGGATACTTATGTCCAAAGCATAAAAAAGCGAAGAAAAGTAAAAAAAAAGAGTACTAAACAAACAAAAATCAATCAAAAAAGATAAAAAATAACAAAATAAGCCAATAAAACAAACAAATTAAAATACAACAAATATAAACTAATAAATATAATAAATAAAAAACAAAAATTTCACCTTTTGCAACGGTCTCAGTTTATAAATTCATCTACATTGCTAAATATTAATCTTACATAAACCCTAATCGACTCTTCATTATCATAAGCAATTATAACTTTTCTTTTGGACTCTTTTTTTATACTTACAATTGAATTAATTGGTATTATATGTATTTGTTTAAACTTTTCTAGATATCCATTATTCGCAGAGTCCTCTTCGAGAGACTACTGCTACGAATAGATATTGAAACAGTTTATAAATTCATCTACATTGCTAAATATTAATCTTACATAAACCCTAATAGACTCTTCATTATCATAAGCAATTATAACTTTTCTTTTGGACTCTTTTTTTATACTTACAATTGAATTAATTGGTATTATATGTACTTGTTTAAACTTTTCTAAATATTCATTATTCGCAGAGTCCTCTTTGAGAGACTACTGCTACGAATAGAGTAACAAAGCAAGAAAATTTATACATAAAATCTATTATATAAAGAGGTCTAATAATAAAAAAAGGAAGACTATTGCTAGTCTTCCTTCATTTTTAATTTGGTTGGTTGTTTATTTTATGCAACAATGCCTTCTGTAAGCACAGACACTTTGTTGTTTAATACTTCTACTATACCACTTTTAATGGTGTAAGTGTTTTTATCATTAGCAGTTTCTACTTTTACCTCACCTTCTTTTAAAGCAGCAATTAAGGCAGCATGATTTTCTAATACTTGAAACCTACCACTTTCTCCTGGAAGAGAAACGCTTTTAGCTTCGCCACTAAATACAGTTATTTCTGGTGTAAGAATTACTAAATTCATTGTTTATTAGTTTTTAGCTTCTGCCAATAATTTTTTACCTTTTTCTATTGCATCTTCAATAGAACCTACTAAGTTAAAGGCAGCTTCTGGATATTCATCTACTTCTCCGTCCATAATCATTTCAAAACCTTTTAAAGTATCTTCTATAGAAACGAAAACGCCTTTTAAACCAGTAAATTGTTCTGCAACATGGAATGGTTGAGATAAGAATCTTTGTACTCTTCTTGCTCTGTGTACTACTAATTTATCTTCTTCACTTAACTCATCCATACCTAAGATTGCAATAATATCTTGTAGTTCTTTATATCTTTGTAAGATTTCTTTTACTCTTTGAGCAACACCATAGTGTCTTGTACCAATTACTTGTGGATCTAAGATTCTTGAAGTAGAATCTAATGGATCTACTGCAGGATAAATACCTAACTCTGCAATTTTTCTACTCAATACTGTTGTAGCATCTAAGTGAGCAAAAGTTGTAGCAGGTGCTGGATCCGTTAAGTCATCTGCAGGTACATAAACTGCTTGTACTGAAGTAATTGAACCACTCTTAGTTGAAGTAATTCTTTCTTGCATTAAACCCATTTCTGTTGCCAAAGTTGGTTGATAACCTACCGCAGATGGCATACGACCTAATAGTGCAGATACTTCTGAACCAGCTTGTGTAAATCTAAATATATTATCAACGAAGAAAAGAATGTCTTTACCTTTTCCGTCTTCGCTATCTCCATCTCTAAAGTATTCTGCTAATGTTAAACCAGATAAAGCAACTCTTGCTCTTGCTCCTGGTGGCTCATTCATCTGACCAAATACTAAAGTAGCTTTTGAATCTTTTAATGCTTCTTTATCTACAGATGCTAAATCCCAATCGCCTTCTTCCATAGAGTGTTTAAATTTCTCTCCGTATTTAATTACATCAGACTCTAAAAACTCTCTTAATAAGTCGTTACCTTCTCTTGTTCTTTCACCAACACCAGCAAAAACCGATAAACCACCATGACCTTTAGCAATATTGTTTACTAGTTCCATGATAAGTACCGTTTTACCAACACCAGCACCACCAAACAAACCAATTTTACCACCTTTTGCATATGGCTCAATCAAGTCAATAACTTTAATACCAGTATATAAAACTTCTTTTGAAGTTGCTAAGTCTTCATATCTAGGTGGTTTTCTGTGAATAGAATAACCGCCTTCTTTACTTACTTCACCAATACCATCAACTGCTTTTCCAATAACATTAAATAATCTACCTTTAATAGCATCGCCAGCAGGCATAATAATTTGGTCGCCAGTATCTACTACTTGCATACCTCTTCTTAAACCTTCTGTACTATCCATAGACACACAACGAACAACATCTTGACCTAAGTGTTGTTGAACTTCTAATACTAAATTAGAACCATCATCTGTTTTAACTTCAAGTGCATTTAAAATTTTTGGTAGTGCAGCATCGTCAGAGAAACTAACATCTACAACTGGACCAATAACCTGTGCTATTTTACCTATATTTGCCATTATTGCTATTATTTAATTCGGACGCAAAAATACACAATTTGCATAGTTTACTCAAACAAAAGTCCACAAGTTCTCCACATATAAAGATTTAATAATTTTAAGTATTTTTGAATAAAAAGTTTTAATTTTGAAACCTAAGAAATGCTATAAATACTATGATTAAACCTTCGATTATACTACTGTTAAGCTTATGTTACTTCACTAAAATTAGTTTAGCTGTGGAAAAGTGTGCATCGCAAATTAAATTAAATCAGCTTTTTGAACAATATCCTGAAAAGAAAGCTGAAATGGATTCGTTCAATGCCAACTATGATAAAATTGATCTATCTAGCTTTAGAACTGGAGCAGTGACAGTAAATATTCCTATAGTAGTACATGTTTTGTATAATAATAGTACACAAAATATTAGTGATGCACAAATTCAATCTCAAATTGATGTTTTGAATCAAGATTTTAATAATTTGAATAGCGATAAATTGGCTAATACTCATCCGTTTTATTCTAGTATAGGAAATGCAAATATTACATTTTGTTTGGCAACCACTGACCCAAATGGTAATGCAACAAGTGGTATTGAAAGAAAACAAGTAAGTCAGAATAGTTTTGATGCTGAAGCAGCTGACGAAACTATAATCAAAAAAAGTGTAAATGGTGGTATAGATGGCTGGGACAAAACAAAGTATTTGAATATTTGGATAGTAAAATTTGATGATGGTACTTTAGGTTATGGTACATTTCCTGATGAAACTCCAGCAATTTATGATGGATTAGTTGTAGATTATAGAGCATTTGGAACTATTGGACAGGCAAGTTATCCATACAATAAAGGTAGAACAACGACACATGAGCTAGGACATTGGTTAAATTTATTTCATATTTGGGGCGATTCTTTTTGTGGTAATGATTTTGTAAATGATACACCAAAGCAAGAAGCTGAAAACTATGATTGTCCAACTTTTCCAATTAATATAAATGGTTGTAGTGGAGCAACTGGTAGTAATGGTGAAATGTTTATGAATTATATGGATTATGTTGATGATGCGTGTATGAATATGTTTACCAATGGACAAGTTACAAGAATGTATGCTGTTTTGAATACTTATAGAAGTTCTTTTATTAATAATACTAGTTGTGGAAGTGTGTCTGCTATTCACAATAGTAATTTAGATGCTATAAAAGTGTATCCCAATCCTGCTGTAAATTATTTTTATATTGATGGATTAAGTACTACTAATGATTTATATACCGTACGCATTTATAATGAAGTTGGACAGTTGATTAAACAACAACAATTGCAACATCAACAAGAAGAAATAGCTATATTTGATTTAATTAATGGTAACTATATTGTAAATATCAGTAATAGTTCTAACAATATTACTAAGAAATTAATTATATTGCATTAGACTTTTTTTGTAGTAAGATTATTATTTTAAAAACTAATTTATTTTAAAATAGAAAACCAAACTTACTAACAGATGATGGAAGTGAAAATAAACTACTAGCCAATATTGATGGTATAAACCATTTAATTGCTCAAAAAGATATTATTTTTTCTAATTCTTTAATAGAAGCTACCAATAAACAACTTAAGTATAATTATTTATACCGACAAACTATTTGAGACCGTTGCAAAAGGTGAAATTTTTGTTTTTTATTTATTATATTCATTAGTTTATATTTGTTATATTTTAATTTGTTTGTTTTATTGGCTTATTTTGTTATTTTTTATCTTTTTTGATTGATTTTTGTTTGTTTAGTACTCTTTTTTTTTACTTTTCTTCGCTTTTTTATGCTTTGGACATAAGTATCCCTGGACTTCTGTATAAATTATATGCTATGGCTTCCATTATGTTTTGTGTGTGCATCTTGGCTATGCCTCTGTATCTTGCTATACCGCCGTTAAACCATCTTTTTATACTGCCAAAAGTGCGTTCTATTTTATATCTGGTTTTGCTTATTAGTTTGTTATAATCTGTTTGGGCTTGTGTTAATGCTTTATTTTTAGTTGCTTTTTTTAATATGTTATTTTTTAATCCTAATGTCTTTAACAATTCATTATTCTTCTCTGATTGATAACCTTTGTCTGCTTTTACTGCTATGTCTTTTGGTAAGTCTGCTGTTTTTAATACCGTTTCTAGATTACTAATTTCATTTACACTTGCTTTGGTGGTTAATACGCCTAATACTAATCCTTCGTTGTCTGTTACATAGTGTTTCTTATAGCCATATTTTAGTTGTTTGCCTCTCTTTATCCATGCTGCTTCTATGTCTACACTTGTACTGTATTTTTTTTCTACCGTCTTTGTTGGTACTTCTTGTGATTGCTCTTGTTGTTGTTGTTGTGCTTCAAGCTCATAATTACTTTTTCCTTTGGGTTTTAATGGTGTTTCTACTATACTGGCATCTACTATAGCTCCTGTCTTTACTAGTATTTGATGCCTTTCTAATTGTTTGTTTATCTGTTTTAATAGTTCATCATATGCTCCTGCTCCTGTCATTGCTGTTCTAAATCTGCTTATGGTACTATGGTCTGGTGAGGTTTGGTCTATGGTTAATTCTAAGAAAGAACTAAAGGAGAGGCTGTCATTTATTCTGTCTTCTACTTCGTAATCACTTAGTCCGTACCATGTTTGTAGTAAACAGATTTTGAATAATAACAATCCATCATAACTTGGCTTGCCTGTTGCACTTGTGCCTTTGGTGTAATACTTATCTATTACTGTACTAATTTGTTGCCAATCTATTAACTGGTTAATTTGTGTAAAGAAAACTTGTTTAACTTTCTTTACGCGTGTATCGCATATACTGTCTGCTAATAAATCTAAGTATAGAAAGTTATTCTGAAAACTGTTCGTGTGTAAAAATCCAAAAATGTGTTTGTCCGTAATTTCTTACTTGCAACAAATTCGGATGATTAGAAAAATCGTGATTAGCAGATGTTTCTAAAATAAACCAACCAGCTTTATCCAATATGTTTTTTTCTAGGATAATGTTTGGAATGTCATCAATGACTTCTAATTTATATGGTGGACCTGCAAAAATTAAATCGTAAGTCTGCATAGCATTTTTAGCAAATGCAACAGCATCACCTTTAATAATAATATGATTAGGAATATTGACTTCTTTACTCATTTTTTGAATAAAACCAATGCTAATAGGCGATAAATCGACCGAAGTAATTTGAGTACAACCTCTCGAATACATTTCCATACCAATATTTCCAGTTCCAGCAAATAAATCTAAAAACTTTATTTCCTCAAAATCAAAATTATTCCATATAATATTAAATAATGCTTCTTTAGCAATATCGGTGGTTGGTCTTGCTGGTATATTTTTGGGAGGATAAAAATGTTTGCCTTTCAGTTTTCCAGATACAATTCTCATATTAAACAAATAGTAAATTTACAAAATAATTTAGTGTTTGTTCATCATCGTTAAATAATAAATTGGCTGTTCTTTTTATAGTTCTATCAATTTCAATTTGTCTAAAATAATCATATAATAAAGTATAAATTGGCGATTGCTCTTCTATAAATCCGTAAACATTAATTACTTGCGTTTCATTATCTAACGCTAGTTGTTTAAAAACTAATTGTATATAATACAATACATCTTCCTTTTCAATAATATTATATAAATTAAAAAATAAAATATCTGATTGTTCTTTAATTGCAATACCTAATATCGACTGTTCAATATAAATATTTACTATTTTTTTATTAATGGATTGATTTTTTCTATTAATCAAACCAGTTTGTCCGTACAACCATTGTATTGCTTTAAATCGATTGTCGAAAAAAGCAATAATATCATTCGGAACAATATAATAAATATGTTTGTTACTAATTTCATTACTTAGAATCGAAGCATCATTTGCTACATCTATACCAAGTTGACTAAAAATATATTTGGCATTTGCAGTTTCATTTGGTAACAACACAAATTGTTCTGTTTGAAAACAAACTTTTACTTGTTTAAAATCAACCATCAAAACACTACTTAAAGCAGCACTTATTTCACCCATTGTAGTATAAAAAAAGTACTTAATCTCTACTAATTTATTAATAGACGCATCAACAATTGCAACAATGCAAACATGCTCACTTAAATAAATTTGCAGTACAGCATTATCCAATCGCTTTAAATATTCAATAGGTGTATTAATGGCAATTAATTTTGTACAAATTTACTTTTTATTTAGCATTTGTAATAATGAAACAAAATACATTAGGTTAATTGAAGAATGTATTTTATTTTTGAACCATGAATTTACACGAATATCAAGGTAAAGCGTTATTACAAAAATACGGCGTAAAAATACAAGAAGGCACAGTAGCAACAACAGTTGAAGAAGCTGTAGCAGCTGGAAAAGCTATTGAAGAAAAAAATAAAAGAGCAGGTGTCGTTGTAAAAGCACAAATACATGCTGGTGGAAGAGGAAAAGGTGGTGGCGTTAAGTTTTCGCCTAATTTAGACAAATTAAAAGAGAATGCCGAAAAAATTATAGGCATGACGCTAGTTACACCACAAACTGGTCCACAAGGAAAAGTAGTACATAAAGTTTTAATAGCAGAAGATGTTTACTACGAAGGTGCTTCGCCTACAAAAGAGTTTTATGTATCTGTTTTGTTAGATAGAATGAAAGAGTGCAATGCTATTATTTATTCTACAGAAGGTGGAATGGATATTGAAGAAGTAGCAGAACATACTCCAGATAAAATTTTTAAAGAGTGGATTGATCCTGCTGTTGGCTTACAAGCATTTCAAGCTAGAAGAATTGCATTTAACTTAGGATTAAGTGGCAATGCTTATAAAGACATGGTAAAATTCATTACCAATTTATACAAAGCTTATGTTGATAATGATGCGTCTTTGTTTGAAATAAATCCAGTTTTAAAAACTTCTGACGATCAAATTATAGCTGTAGATTGTAAAGTAAATTTAGATGATAATGCTTTGTATAGACATCCAGAGTTAGAAGCACAAAGAGATTTACTAGAAGAAGATGAAACTGAAGTAGAAGCAAATGCAGTTGGCTTAAACTATGTAAAATTAGATGGCAATGTTGGCTGTATGGTAAATGGTGCTGGTTTGGCAATGGCTACTATGGATATTATTAAATTAAGTGGTGGCGAACCTGCAAATTTCTTAGATGTTGGTGGTACAGCAGATGCAGAAAGAGTAGAAAAAGCTTTTAGAATTATATTGAAAGACAAAAATGTAAAAGCGATTTTAATTAATATTTTTGGTGGAATAGTTCGTTGTGATAGAGTAGCACAAGGTGTAATTGATGCGTACAAAAATATTGGTTCTATTAATATTCCAATTATAGTTAGACTACAAGGAACAAATGCTGATATTGCTAAAAAAATGATAGACGATTCTGGTCTAAAAGTAGAATCTGCTATTCTATTAAGCGAAGCTGCCGAATTAGTAAACAAAGCAGTAGCATAGTTTTTTGGAGTTATCATACTGAACTTGTTTCAGTATCTATAATCAAAGTATAACAAAGCAAAGTATCTACGCTATTTACACTGTTGCAAGTTTAGCAAAACATAACTTACGATGATAAATAAAGCAAGTTTGTAACTTGCAGTAATAGTTTCAACAAAGCTCTAATTTCAAATTCAAAGCAGATATAATAAAAATGCTATATATTTACTTCAAAATGTAATTATATGGAAATGAATTTTGTAGCTATTATTTTAATAGCATTTGTACCAATGGTATTAGGATTTATTTGGTACAATCCAAAAACACTTGGCAGTGCTTGGATGAAAGCTTGTAACTTAACAGAAGAAGACTTAAAACAAGGCAATATGTTGGTCGTTTTTGGTGTGTCTTTTTTATTGAGTATTATGTTAGCATTCTCTTTGCAATTTGCAACAATACATCAATTTGGAATTTTTGGTGCTTTTGAAGGTACTTTAGATAATCCAGATATGAAAACACTCTACGATACTGTTATGGCGAAAGTAGGCAATAACTTTAGATATTTTAGACATGGTTTTTTACATGGTGGAATGGTAGCAGTATTTACTATTTTACCAGTTTTAGCAACCAATGCTCTATTTGAAAGAAAAAGTGTAAAGTATATTTTTATCAATTTTGGCTATTGGTTTTTCTGTTTTGCAATAATGGGTGGCTTGCTTTGTAAATATGCCGTACAGTTTTAAACCTTATTAGTACACTACAAAAAGTAATCTAGCTAGATTACAAAACAAAAAAGCCAAAGTTTATTAAACTTTGGCTTTTTACATCATATCAAGTGTTTTCACTTGATGATTGAATAAAAAACTAATCAAAATTTATCTAAAAATAAAATGGTCTTTATTTTTTTACTATTTTTGACATCAAACAAACAATATGAATTTTCCAAGCGATTTAAAATACAGCAAAGAACACGAATGGATTAAAGTGCTAGACGATGATACTGCTTTAATTGGTATTACTGAATTTGCTCAAAGCGAACTAGGCGATATTATCTTTGTAGATATTGAGACAGTAGGTGAAACAATAGAAAAAGATGAAATTTTTGGTTCGGTAGAAGCAGTTAAAACAGTATCTGATTTGTATTTACCTGTTAGTGCAGAAATCTTAGAGCAAAATGAACTATTGGCAAGTCAACCAGAATTAATTAATAACCAACCTTATGGTGATGGTTGGATGGTTAAAGTAAAAATGACCAATATTGCTGATTTAGACGATTTGATGGATAGCACCGCTTACGCAGAATTAGTTGGACACTAATCAAATCTTTAAACACAGTTATATTAGAATTTTACCTGCACTAATTTGGACAGGCATTACTTTCTATATTTGTTTTTTACCAGGTAGCGAATTGCCCAAATATAATTTTCTAGATAAAATTTATTTCGACAAAATAGTACATATAGCAATATATTGTATTATGTTATTATTGGTAATATTTAGTAATATAAAATATAAATATATAAAATTAATAGCAATTGTTTGGTGTATTAGTGTTGGTTTATTAATAGAGTTTGTACAAGGTAATTATATTGCCAACCGAAGTGCAGACATTTATGATGTTGTAGCAAATATTGTTGGCATTACTATTGGATATTATTTATATCATCAAAATAGTAAAATTGCTAACTAATCCAATTTTTTGGTTGAAAAAATGCTAGTGCTTTTGCTTCTTCACTATTTTCTAATGGTTGTTGATTGTATTGCCAAATAGCTTGTGGTGGCAAACTCATTAATATAGATTCAACTCTGCCATTACTTTTTAAACCAAATGAAGTGCCTCTGTCATATACCAAATTAAATTCAGCATATCTTCCTCTACGAATCATTTGCCATTCTTTATTAAATTTAGTATATGTTTTTTCTTTATTTCTGTTTGATATTTCTGTGTAAATTGGAGCAAATGCATTGCCTACACTTTGCATAAATTCAAAAAATTGACTTTTACTTGTTGTTTCATTTGGTCGTAAATGATCATAAAAAATACCACTTACGCCACGCATTTCATTTCTGTGTTGTATAGTGAAATAATCATCACACCATGGTTTAAATTTTTCATAATATGAACTATCATGTTTATCGCAGACTGCTTTTAATTGTTCATGAAAATATTTTGTATCAACTTCATTTGGATAAGCAGGAGATAGGTCAATTCCACCACCAAACCAACAATCTACAATTTCGTTACTGTTTTCCTCTTTTTTCATCTGAAAATAACGCACATTCATATGTATAATTGGCACAAACGGATTTTGAGTATGTATTACAATCGATACGCCTGTAGCATCAAAAAAATTAGCATTGGTAGTTTCTGTTTTAATTACTTCAGGCAATTTGCCAAATACATGTGAAAAGTTTACGCCACCTTTTTCGTACACATTTCCATTGCTAATTACTCTTGTATCTCCACCACCACCTTCAGCTCTTGTCCATTTATCGCTAATAAATTTTGCTTTGCCATCAACAGTTTCTAGTGCAGTACAAATGTTTTGTTGTAAGTCAATTAAATAAGTTTTTATTTCATTTAATGTTGCCATTGTAAGTTTTTTGTAATATTAATAGTTGATTTATTTTTGTCCAATGATAAATATCATTCACGAATGGCTAATGCATTCTATCGCCTCGCAAATCTAAATGATTAAGTACTTCCGTTTCGTAGTCAAGCCATTCTTGCCAACGGTTTTTTACCTTTTCTTTGTCAATGTAATGCGTAGCAATATCTAAGAACATTCTATAATGCATTGCTTCTGCCACCATTAAATTATGATAAAATTTCTTTAAGCTATCATCTGAAATATCTAAAGACAATAAGCGAAATCGCTCACAACTTCTTGCTTCAATTAAAGCAGCTTGTAACATTCTATCTAAAAATAAATCTTCTTGAATACCACTCTTTGTCATCATTTTATTCAACTGATTAACATATTCATCTTTTCTTTGTTTGCCTAATTGTAAGTTTCGTTTCTTCAATTCATCTAGTACCAATCTAAAATGTGTCCATTCTTCATTCACAACAGGAACTAATTTATCAACCATAAATGTTTTATCAGGATAATATTGAATTAAGGCAATACAAGTTGATGTAGCTTTTTGTTCGCAATAAGCATGGTCAGTCAATATGTCTTCAATAGATTTTTCTGCTAAATTCACCCATCGTGGATCAGTCGCTAATTTTAATCCTAACATAAAAGCAAAATTAAACAATCTGCTTATTAATCTTTAATTTTGTAGTGTGAAAAAACGAGTAGTAGTTGGTTTATCTGGTGGTGTTGACAGTAGTGTTAGTGCTTATTTGTTGCAACAACAAGGTTATGAAGTCATTGCTTTGTTTATGAAAAACTGGCACGATGGCGAAGTTACTATTGCAGGCGATTGTCCTTGGGTAGAAGACAGTAATGATGCTTTGTTGGTAGCACAAAAATTAGGTATTCCATTTCAAACCATTGATTTATCTTCTGAGTACAAGCAACGCATTGTAGATTATATGTTTGCTGAATATGAAGCAGGACGAACACCAAATCCTGATGTATTGTGTAATAGAGAAATAAAGTTTGATGTTTTTTTGAAGCATGCTTTAACACTTGGTGCTGATTTTGTAGCAACAGGTCATTATTGTAGAAAAGCAAGTTTTGAAAAAGATGGAAAAACCATTTATCAATTATTAGCAGGAAAAGATGATAATAAAGACCAAAGTTATTTTTTGTGTCAAGTGAGCCAAGAGCAATTGAGTAAAGCATTATTTCCAATAGGCGATTTAACTAAAGCAGAAGTGAGAGCTATTGCAACCGAACAAGATTTGGTAACTGCTAATAAAAAAGATTCGCAAGGTTTGTGTTTTATTGGTAAAGTAAAGTTACCAGATTTTTTACAACAACAATTGCAACCAAAACAAGGTAGCGTTATTCTTATTGATAATAAAAATATAAAATATAATTATAAGTATAATAATTGTAATGATGAAGAATTGAACGCATTAACTACAATTCAGCAATTTATTGTACAAGATGGCAAAATTATTGGTACACACAATGGAGCACATTATTATACCATTGGACAGCGAAAAGGTTTAGGCATTGGTGGTTACAAAGAACCATTATTTGTAGTACAAACCAATACCACAGATAATATTATTTATCTTGGAGCAGGAGAGCAGCACTATGCATTAAATCGACCAGCTTTATTTATTCCGAATGAAGATATACATTGGTTGCGACAAGATTTACAACTAAATAATAATGAACAAGCTGAATATTTAGTTCGTATTAGATATAGACAACCATTACAGAAAGCTTGTTTGTATAAAAAAGAAAATGGTTTATATATAATCTTTGAAACACTACAAAAAGGTATTACCTTAGGTCAGTTTGCAGCTTGGTATCACAACGACGAGTTAATTGGTAGTGGTGTTATTGGATAGTCATTTTAAAATAAAGTTTTCTAGCAATAAATTAATGAAAAAATTATATATTATAAATACAATTATAGTAATTATTTTATATTTTCTGCGTATGAATTAGAAAACAAATCGGCCAATGATTTAATTCCTATAAATATTGAAAATAAAATAATATTTATTATAATTTTATTGTGTATTATTTTATTAGCAAGAAAACTATACACTATAGCACATAGTATTATAACAATATGCATTACTAAAGTTCTGGCATTAAAAAAAACAGTATATTTTTTTATAGTCATTTGTTTTTCTTCTGCACTTAACGATAGCTTGTAGTTGAAAATATAATCAAATAAATTAAAAATAATAAAATTAAGTATGGTTATATTTACTAATTTATTTTTAAATGCAATTGCCATTAAATTTTGCATTCTTCCTTCATCAGTCTGTTCTAAAAATCCAATAAATACTATTAAGAAAATAGAGTAGAAAATAAAAACACCAAATCTAACAATAAAGTAAGTAATGCCTTTGCTCCATTTACCTACATAGTTTGGTGTACTTATAATTTTGACTGCATTAAAAAATGACTGTATTAAAGTTTCAAACCAATAAATATATAATACAATGAATAGTGACCAATTCTGTTCTAATACACCTACTAAAGGAAACAAATTTGCTACTAGTAAACCTAGTTTCCACTGATTTGATTTCTTCAAGAAATATAAATTAGTTTAACCAAGCAATTAGTTTCTTCAATAAATTAACATTGCTTTCTTTATATGGAGGAAATCTTAATTTCAAATCACTTAAAGTTGATTTTTTCAATACGCCTTTAGCATGCGAAAAAGTATCAAAGCTCAATTTCCCATGATATTGTCCAATACCACTATCACCAACACCTCCAAAAGGCAAATTAAACTGACCAACATGCATCAAACATTCATTAATAGATGCATTTCCTGAAGATGTTTCGCTAAGAATTTTTTCAGCGTACATTTTATTCTCACTAAAAATATATAATGCTAATGGCTTTCCTCCATTTTTTACAATTTGTATAGCTTCATCTAAAGTGTTGTATTCTACTATTGGTAAAATCGGACCAAATATTTCATCTTGCATTATGGCATCTGTTAGTTTTACATTGTCTAAAATAGTTGGTGCAATATAGTTTTCACTTTCATCAATTTCACCACCACAAACAATATCCATTCCTTCTAATAAACTTGCTAATTTCTTAAAGTTTTTATTATTGCTACTTTTTACAATGCGTCCAAAGTCTTTACTATCTTTCGGATTATCACCATAAAATTCTTTGATTACTTTCTTAGCTTCTTCTAAAAATTTAGCTTTTACTTTTTTGTCAATCAATACATAATCAGGTGCAACACAAGTTTGTCCAGCATTAGTAAATTTTCCCCAAATAATTCGCTTAATTCCCCAATTCATGTTTACACTTTCATCTATAAAACATGGACTTTTTCCACCAAGCTCTAGCGTAACTGGCGTTAATGTTTTTGCAGCTTTGGTATAAACATCTATTCCTGTTCTTTTTCCACCAGTAAAAAATACATAATCTACATTTTCTTCTAATACAATATCACTATCAGTATGACTAGTAACCACTGCCATATATTCTGCACTAAAATTGTCTTTAACCATTTTTTCAATTACAGCACATATATGATTAGTAGATTGCGATGGTTTCATAATAATAGTATTGCCAGCAGCCATTGCACCAATTACTGGAGCCATTAACAACTGAAAAGGATAGTTCCAAGGTGCCATTACATAAACCAAACCATATGGTTCACTTTGTATCCAACTACTACCTAATTGATGAAACAAAGGTGTAGTTACTTTTTTTCGTTTCATCCAAGCTTTCAAACTCGAAATAGTATGATCTAAATCTTTCAATACAAAACTAAATTCAGTTCCGTATGCTTCAAACGAAGATTTGTGTAAATCATCATACAATGCTTTTACAATAGCTTGTTCATTATCTAGTAAAACTTGTCTTAATTTTTTAAGCTGATTTAGTCTAAAATCATATGATTTTGTAGCACCACTTTTAAAGTAACTTTTTTGTGCGGCTACTAATTGTCTAACATCAAGTATTTGTCCTGCAACCATAATTGTTAATTTTTAAACTATAAATATACACAAAACAAATTAAAAAACAATGTGGTGTACAACTATAAATTAACATATTTTTTAAGTTATAGTGAAAAATAAATCGTTAAAAGCTTGGTAGAGTCAAATTTTGGCAATATTTTTGATTACAAATTTTAAACAAATATAATTAATATGAAAAAGAACTTATTTATTTTAGCAATTTTAGCAGTATTCTCTACTGTATTTATTACTTCATGCAGTCCTGATGAAGACAAGTATGCATGTTCCATAGATGAGTATGTGGGTACATACTACGGACAACATTCATTGACAGTTTCTTCTGTTGCCGTTCCAATTAAGGATACTATAATAATATCTGCGGTTTCTGGAACTGATTCTATCGATATAACATCAAAAACATTAAATAAAACCTTTAGAGGAATTATTAGTAATTGTGATATTTTTGTAGATGATGCAAGTGTTAATACATTCTCTATTTCAACTCCATTAGGTACGGCTACTGTTAGTAATGTTGTAGCAGATTTAAGAGCAGATTATAATTTAACAAAAGGTAATTTAACTACTACAATTTCTGTTTCTCAAGGAACAGCTACATTAGGTTCAGCTAATTTATCTATTTCTGGTGAAGAATTAACAGGAACATTCAAAAAATAAACACTGACTATAGGTTATTGGTAAAACTCCAACTTTAAGTTGGAGTTTTTTATTTTAATTTAGCATTAAGTTAAAAATTCTCTATATATTAGCCAATAAAAAATTAACTTAATGAAATCAATCTTATTTAGTTTAATGCTATTCTTTTTTGGAGCATTAATTTCAAATGCACAAAATGGAATTATCAAAGGTAAAATTACTGATGCCAAATCTGGAGAAGAATTAATTGGCGTCAATATTTCTGTAAAAGGATCATTAGAAGGTGCCACTTCTGATATTGAGGGTAATTACGAAATAGAACTTCCTGCTGGTAGTTATACTATTATCTATAGTTATGTTGGTTATACTGATAAAGAAGAAGCCATTACCGTAACAGAAAATCAAACTATTACAAAAGACATTCAATTAAGTGAAAGTTTGAGTTTATTAGACGAAGTAGTAGTTACCAGTAGTAAATTTGAAAGAAGAGTGGGCGAAGAAACAGTATCTATAGATGTAATTAAACCAGAAGTATTAGCCAAACAAAATATGAACACTGTTGATGATGCCTTAAAAAGAAGTCCAGGTGTAACAGTAGTTGACGGACAAGCAAATATTAGAGGTGGTTCTGGTTATTCTTATGGTGCTGGTACAAGAGTATTATTGTTAATGGATGATTTACCTGCACTACAAGCAGATGCAGGATTTCCTTCTTGGTCATCATTACCTGTAGAAAATATTGGTCAAATAGAAATTATTAAAGGAGCTGCTTCTGCATTATATGGTTCTTCTGCTATGAACGGAATTATCAATTTAAGAACAGCTTATCCAACATCAGAGCCATATGCTAAGTTTTCAGTTTTCGGTTCCGTTATAGACAATCCAAATCAAAAAGAAAAAATTGGCGTTTTTGATACTACAACTCACGAATTTACAGGAGAAATAATTGAAACCAAAGTAAACAAAAACTGGTGGGAATTAGACAGTATTACACTTCAAGGTTCAGAGGTTGCAGGTTTATTTCCTGTTCCTGAAATAAGATTAAAAAATGACTTTAGAAGAAGACCTTATTCTTTTGGTTTTTCTTGGGCGTATAGAGAAAAAATTACTAAATCTAAAAAATTAGATTTTATTTTTAGTGGTCAATTATATAAAGAACAAAAACACAATTGGGGTGCTAACGAAACAAGAGGTAGATTTAATATCAATACCAATTATCATGTTAACGAAAAAATACAAATTGGTGTAAATACCAATATTTTAGGTGCTAAAAGTCAAACTTTCTTTTTATGGGGAGGTTCTGGTATAGACAAATATATTCCTGGTGCCGTAACTGGAATTCCTACAGAATCAAGATCTTTTAGAATTACTATAGATCCTTACTTTAAATTTGCTGATAGCAAAGGTAATTCACACAAAATTTTAACAAGATATTACAGAACAGATATTGATAATTCTAACAACCAAGATAATGCTTCTGACTACTACTATGGCCAATATCAATACCAAAGAAATTTTTCTAAAATAAACTTTGTACTAACTACAGGTTTTGTAGGTAGCTATACAAAATCGGTTTCAGAGCTTTTTGGAAATACCAATCATACTGGATTTAATTTAGCAGGATTTTTTCAATTAAGTAAAAAGTTTTGGGATAGAGTGGGCATAGACTATGGTTTTAGATTTGAATCTAACAGAATTGACAATGATAAAATAGAAACTAAACCAGTATCAAGAGTTGGTATCAATGTAGAAGCTGCTAAATATACATTTATAAGAGCTTCATTTGGACAAGGCTATCGTTTTCCTGCTATTGCAGAGAAATTTATCTCTACACCTTTAAGTGAATCTTTTGGTATCTATCCAAATCCAAACTTAACTTCAGAAACTGGTTTAACAGCAGAATTGGGTATTAAGCAAGGCATTAAATTAGGTAGAGATTTTAATGCATATATAGATGTTGCAGGTTTTTACCAACAATATACTGATATGATTGAATTTAATTTAGGTGTTTATAATAATGAAGCATTAGGTTTCTTTGCCAAAAACATTGGCAACACTAGAATTTATGGTACTGAAGTTACATTAATGGGCGAAGGCAAATTATTTAATAAATTTCCAACTACATTAGTTACAGGATATACATTTACAGTGCCTCAATATAGAAACTATAATGAGGCAGAACAATATAGTGATGTTGTAGATTATAATGTATTGAAATATCGTTTCCGTCATCAAGTACAAGCACAATGGGATATTAGTTTTGGTTTGTTTGATTTTGGTGCTACACTACAGTATTATAGTGCTATGGAAAACTGGGATGGCATTTTTGGGGAAGTACTACCAAGCTTATATGCTTATAAATATAGTCAATACAGAAATAATTGGGCAAGTAAAAAACCACAGAGACAATCTAAAGGAGAAGTGGTTTTAGATTTAAGAGCTGCTGTTAACTTTGGCGAAAACGATAAATTTAGATTTTCTTTTTTAGTAAAAAATGTTACCAATAACGAATATACCTTGCGTCCAGCTCTTGTAGAAGCTCCAAGAAACTATGGATTTAGATTCGACGCTACTTTTAAATAAAGAATATACCTATATTTGGTGAGCCATTACGATTTATTAATGTAATGGCTTTTTTATTTTAAAAAGAAACTCACTACTAAACTATTATTTTTGCAAAAACATTCAAATCATTATTTATGAACAAGAATAAATATATTGCTTTCTTCAGTTTACTATTATTTTCTACAATTGGTTTTGCTCAAACAGTTACTATTAGAGGAAATATTAAAGATACTAAAACCAACGAACCACTAATTGGTGTAAATATTGTAGAAAAAGATGGGCAAGGAACAGTAACCGATTTTGAAGGTAATTATGAGTTAATCTTAGAAGGAAAAGATGCGTACGAAGTAACTTATTCTTATTTAGGATATAAAGACATCATTAAAAATTTTAACAATAATCAATCTAATTATACAGCAGATATTAATTTAGAAGAAGAAGCTATACTACTTGGAGATGAAGTAGTTATTACTGGTTCTCTATTTGAAAAAAAAGCTAGTGAAGAAGTTATTTCTATAGAAGTAGTAAAACCAGATTTAATTGCTAATGTAAATCCAACAAGAATAGATGAAGCTTTAAGAAGAGTTTCTGGTTTAAATGTATCTGATGGTCAAGCTAACATTCGTGCTGGTAGTGGTTGGGCTTATGGAGTAGGTTCTAGAGTGATGTTTATTTTAGATGGACAACCTATACTTTCACCAGACAGAGGTGATATAAAATGGAATCAATTACCACTTGAATCTGTTGGACAAATTGAAGTACTTAAAGGTGCTTCTTCTGTATTGTATGGTTCTTCTGCTATGAACGGTACTATACATCTTCAAACTTTAAAACCAACTAAAACACCAATTACAAAATTTACAGCTTTTCAATCATTTATAGCACCACCAAAAAGAAAAGTAACTAAGTGGTGGGATTTTCCAATTCCTTCTTTTGGTGCATCATTTGTAAGAGCTCATAAGCTAAAAGATAATTTTGAATACTTAGTAGGTGGTTCATTTTTCTTACAAAATACACCTTATGAGGGCGGCGAAGAATATTTGGCTAGAGTTTATTATAAAACAAAATGGACAAGCAAAAAAAATGATAGACTTTCTTATGGTGTAAATGGTAGTTTATTGTATAATAGAGAATATGAATATTTCTTTTGGGAAAATGAAAATGACGGTGCCTATAAAGCTGGAGCAGATAATGACTTTAACAATATAAGAGTTACTGTAGATCCTTTTTTAAAAGCATTTGATAAAAAAGGCAATATTCACGATTTAAAAACTAGAACTTATTACAATCAACCCTCATTTAACACCACTACGCTACTAGAAAATATAAATTATAACTTCACAAAACCTTTTGAAAAAATTGGTCTAAACTTAATTCTTGGAACAGATAATCAGATGTTTTTTGTAAGAGTGCCAGCATTTGTTGGAGATGATGTAAAATTTGGAAACCTTTGGGCTATATTTACTCAATTAGATAAAAAATTTGGTGATAAAGTCACATTATCGGGTGGTATTAGATGGGAAGTTTATAAATATGCAACTGAAAAAGGTGTAATTCCTCCAAATTCTAGATTTGGTATTAACTGGAAAGCAGGAAAAAATACTAATTTAAGATTTAATGTCGGTCAAGCATTTCGTTTTCCAAGTTTTGCAGAACGATTTGTAAATGAAAAAGTTGGAGATGAAACCATAACAACTACTATTTTAGATACTACTTGGTCTGTTAATAATGATACGGCATACATTAAAGAAACTACAACAACTCAAAGTAGACCTCTTTTACGAATTTTGCCAAATCCAAGTTTAAAACCAGAGTATGGTTGGACTTCTGAATTAGGTATCCAGCAAAAATTTGGCACTAAAAACAAATTATACTATGGCTTATTTGATTTTGCATTTTACTGGCAAGAATATCATGATATGGTAGAATTTAGTGGCTCTGATAGTGTAACAGATGCATTAATTGCATTAAAAGCAGAAAATATTTCTCAAGCTAGAATCGCAGGTTGGGATATGTCTTTAAAAAATAACTTTGATATTAACAATAAGAATAAACTTAGTTTAAATTTAGGGTATACTTATGCTTTTCCTATTGAACTAAATGCTTATTCTCAAAGCGTAGGGTTTGATAATAGTTCAATCGGTGGTTTTATAAAAAATATGTTCAAACATTTTGTAAAACCTATAGATGATGCAAATACTTATCAACTTTTAAAATATAGAAATAGACATTTGGCTACTTTTGATATCGAATATAAATATAATAATAAATTATTAATTGGATTTGATGTAAGATATTATAGTCGTTTTGAAAATTTTGATATAGTATTTGTAGGTATTCCTGGAGTGCCAAATTATATATCAAACTTTGTAAATCCAAGAGGAAATTGGGTGGCTAATGCTAGAGTATTCTATACTTTCAAGGAAAAAAACACTTTGGGTGTTATTGTTAAAAACCTTACCAATACAGAATATTGGTTAAGAGTTGGTAAACTAGAAACACCTATGAATTTTACCATTCAATATAGAATGGAATTCTAAAACATTTCTTCTTTTATAAATATAAATCCTCACTACTTTTGGTGAGGATTTTTTTATACATTGAAAAGAATGTCTTGATATTAGCTTTTGTACAATTCTTAGTGTTAGAATAAAATTAACTGTATATAAAAGACCATGATAAATGTCTATAAAAGTAAAATTACATTTCTTCTCATTTTAAGCTTAAAATAATTTTGTTTTAACATAAATAATGCTACCTTTGCACTTTAATTTAAGATGATAAATAATCAAAGATGAGCTTAACAAAAGAAAAGAAAATTGAAATTTTTACAGAGTTTGGTGGAACAGCTGCCAATACAGGTTCAGTAGAATCACAAGTGGCTTTAATTACACACAGAATTAACCACATCTCTAACCACTTAAAAACAAACAGAAAGGATTTTTCCTCTACGCGTTCATTATATAAGTTAGTTGGTCAAAGAAAAAAATTATTAAAATATTTGGCTAACAAAGATATTAACCAATACAGAACTCTCATTGAGAAATTAAACTTAAGAAAGTAATATATTAAGAAAGCGTGGCACTTGCCTCGCTTTTTTGTTTTTACATCATTCTATTTTTTCCAAATTTAATAACTATAATAATGATAAAATTCAATACACATTCAATAGAATTACCATATAATCAACAACACAAAGTAACCATTGAAACAGGAAAACTAGCAAGACAAGCTAATGGAAGTGTGCTTTTAAAATGTGGTAATTGCATGATATTAGCAACAGTATGTGCTTCACCAGAAGCAAAACCAGATGCTCCATTTTTTCCTTTAATGGTAGATTATCAAGAAAAATTTGCTTCATCAGGTAGAATTCCAGGAAGTTTTCATAGAAGAGAAGGTCGTTTGTCAGAGCATGAAATATTAATTTCAAGATTAGTAGATAGAGCCATTCGTCCACTATTCCCAGATAATTATATGAATGATACGCAAGTATTAATCTATTTAATTTCTAATGATGAAAGTGTAGATCCAGATAGTTTAGCAGGTTTAGCAGCATCTACAGCATTAAGCATTTCAGATATACCTTTTCAAGAAGCTATTTCCGAAGTAAGAATTATAAAATTAGGCGAAGAGTATATCGTTAATCCATCTCCAGCTCAACAAGTAGAAGCTAAATTAAATATCATTTTAGCAGGAACGCACGATAATATTTTAATGGTAGAAGGAGAAGCTGATGAATGTTCTGAACAAGATTTAATTGATGCAATCAAAACTGGACACCAAGTTATTCAAGCACACTGTAAAGCTCAAGTAGAGTTGAGAAGTCTATGTGGAAAAGAGAAAATGGAAGTAGCAGAAGTGGAAGTAAATGAAGCATTAAAACAAAAAATAGCTGATTTTGCAGAAAATAAAATCTATGAAGTAGCTAAAAATCCAACAGGAAAACACGAAAGAAAAGCAGCTTTAAAAGCAATCAAAGAAGAGTTGCTAACAACATTTACCGAAGAAGAACTAGAAGAACAAGAAAGTTTAATTGGCGAATATTTTGCAAAACTAGAAAAAGAAACCATTAGAAATATGGTTTTAAATGATAGAGTGCGTTTAGATGGAAGACAAACTACCGAAATTCGACCTATTAGCGTAGAAATAGATGTATTACCATCACCACACGGTTCAGCACTATTCACTAGAGGCGAAACACAATCGCTAACTACAGTAACATTAGGTTCTAAGCAAGATGAGCAAATGGTAGACAAAGCTCAAGCATTAGAATTTAGCGATTTTATGCTACATTATAACTTTCCACCATTTTCTACTGGAGAAGTAAAACCAATGAGAGGTACTTCTAGAAGAGAAGTTGGACATGGAAACTTAGCAATGAGAAGTATCAAGCAAATATTGCCAAGCAAAGAAAACAATCCATATACAATTAGAATAGTATCTGATATTTTAGAATCTAATGGTTCTTCATCAATGGCTACTGTTTGTGCTGCGTCATTGGCTTTAATGGATACAGGCGTTAAGGTTAAAAGACATGTTTCTGGTATTGCAATGGGTATGATTTCTAAAGGAGAAAAATATGCTATATTATCTGATATTTTAGGAGATGAAGATCATTTAGGAGATATGGACTTTAAAGTTACAGGTACTAAAAATGGTATTTGTGCTTGTCAAATGGATATTAAAGTAGATGGTTTATCATACGAGGTTTTGACTGAAGCTTTAGAGCAAGCAAAACAAGGTAGATTACACATCTTAAATATCATGGACGAATGTATTAATACACCAAGAAGTGAGTACAAAACGCATGTGCCAAGAATTGAAATGATTACAGTGCATAAAGACTTTATTGGTGCAATTATTGGTCCTGGAGGAAAAGTAATTCAAGAATTACAAGCCAAAACAAATACTACAATAACTATCGAAGAAGATAAAGAAAAAGGTATTGGCTTAGTATATATTATGTCGAATAATGCAGAAGGAATGCAAAAAGCAATGGATACGATTAAAGGTATTATTGCAGTTCCAGAAGTAGGTGAAGTGTATGATGCTAAAGTAGTCTCAATAATGCCATATGGTGCATTTGTAGAATTTTTACCAGGAAAACAAGGACTATTACATGTTTCTGAAATTGCACATCAAAGAGTAGAGAAAGTAGAAGACTTTTTGAAAGAAGGAGAAGCAATTAAAGTAAAACTAGTAGAAATTGACAAGAAAACGGGTAAGTTTAAACTAAGTAAAAAAGCACTAGAGCCAAAAGCATCTTAATATTTTTATATAGGATAATAATTGAAGTCAAGTTTTTTATAACTTGACTTTTTTTGTTTTTATGCTAATTAGTATAAACGCTAGAACTAATAAAGTTGAAGACTACAACACATCTTATTTAGTATTAGAACTAGAAGTATGAAATACTTCAATTTGAGTAACCATGTGTGCAACTCATGGTATAAAAAGTACCTAATGCGTAACTTGGGTTTATTAAAGTCATAGTATAAGTACTACATAGCAATCTTGTGTTAATAGGAGAGTAGCTTACTAATAATAAATTAAACTCGGTATTTCTTTATATTAATTTTAATTGCTACCTTTGCACCTCAAAATTTATTTATTTATGAATCATTACGAAACAGTTTTTATTTCTACGCCCATACTCAGTAACGATGAGTATACAAGAACTGTTAAGAAGTATACAGACTTCTTAAAGGAAAACGGTGGAGAAGTATTACATCAAGAAGATTGGGGAATTAAGCAATTGGCTTATCCTATTCAAAAGAAAACTACAGGTTTTTACACTTTAATTGAGTTTAAACTAGACACTCAGTTAATTAGAAAACTAGAAACCGAATTTAAAAGAGATCAAAACATTATGCGTTTTCTTACTACTAAGTTTGACAAACACGCTGCTGATTACAGTGTAAAACGAAGAGAAAAGAAAGCTGGAACTAAAAAAGAGGAGGTATAACATGGCAACAAGAGACGAAATTAAATTCTTAAATGCTCCAAAAATTGGAAAGCAAGAGAAAAAATACTGCCGTTTTAAAAAAATGGGAATCAAGTATATCGATTATAAAGATCCTGATTTTTTACTACGATTTGTAAATGAACAAGGTAAAATTTTACCAAGAAGAATTACAGGAAACTCTTTAAAATATCAAAGAAAAGTTTCTCAAGCTATAAAAAAGGCACGCCATTTAGCATTATTGCCTTATGTTACTGACCTTTTAAAATAATTTAATCATGGAAGTTATATTATTACAAGATGTAGATAATTTAGGAGTTAAGTACGACTTGGTTTCTGTTAAACCAGGTTATGGCAGAAACTTTTTAATTCCTCAAGGATTGGCTAAAGTAGCTAATACATCAAATAAAAAACATTTAGAAGAAGTTTTAAGACAAAGATCAGCTAAAATTGCTAAGCTTACAGAAGAAATGACTGCTCTAGCAAATAAATTAGCAGAAACTAAAATAAAAGTAGGTGCTAAAGCTGGTACTTCTGGTAAATTGTTTGGTAGTGTTACCAATATTCAAATTGCAGAAGCAATCAAAAATCAATTAGAAGTAGATATCGACAGAAAGAAAATTAGAATTCAAGGAGAAGTAAAATCTGTTGGAGATTATAAAGCAGTAGTAAGCGTTTATAAAGAAATTTCTACAGAGATAGATTTTGAAGTAGTAGCAGAATAAGTTCTGAAATTTTTTCAAATTATATTTAAAGTCCGAATATATTTTATTCGGACTTTTTTATTGATATTAATCAACAATAGACCTCATTCCTAATAGATTTTAGATATAAATTTTCTTGCTTTTTTCTTTTACTTCATAGCAGAAGTCTCTCGTAAGAGGACGCTGCGATAAGTTTATACAGTTTTATTATTAATATGAGTTTGATTTTAAAATACTAAAAATATTATAAGTATTTAATTAATTATTTTATTACATATATACTTTAGTAACTAAATAAGTGCGTAGTACTTCAACCTTATTAGAAATGATATAAAATTTATAAAATACAGCGTAGTTATATTACCTTTAAAATCTGCTTAAATCTAAATTATTGATAAATAGTATTTATAATAACTTTTAAACCAAACTCAGGTTATTAGTATAAAATATTTTCGCAGCGTTTCTTATAGAATGCACTGCTTTAAAGTGTGTAAATTAAGAAAGAGGTCTAATAAAAGTGTTTATAACTTGAATTCAGCTAGTTTGTACTATCAAAAATATATGACTAATTATTTATATATTAGTACTATGAAACCATTACTATTAATAGCAACTTTGTTGGTTGGCTTATACTCAAAATCGCAGATTGTAAATATTGAAAAAGAAAGATTTGTTAACGATACAACAGGTTGGGCTGGTAGTGGCGATTTTGGTTTTTCGTTTGGAAAACAACAAAATACATTTTATACACTTTATGCCAATGCTCATGTCCAATATAAAAATGAAAAAAACTTATATTTATTATTAGGAAGCTATGAGATGATAAAAGGCAAATCTGAGAAAATTTTAAATGGTGGTTTTTTGCATTTTAGATACAATTATAAAATAAGAAATTGGGTGCGTTGGGAAGCTTTTACGCAAATTCAACACAACGAATTAACTGCACTTAAATTAAGATATTTGATAGGCACTGGTCCTAGATTTAAATTATCGCAAAAAGAAAAATATAAATTTTATTTAGGTTATCACTATATGTTCGAGTACGAAATCAATGAAGCAGAAACTGAAAAACTAAAGCAACATAGAGTAAATGCCTATTTAAGTTTTACTATAAAACCTAATGATATAGTAGAACTAACTAGCACTACTTATTATCAACCATTAATTAGCAATATGAAAGACTATAGAATTACTACAGATAATGCTATTCACTTTTCTATCAACAGTTTTTTAAGCTTATACATGAGTTACCGATTAACTTATGATGCTGTTCCACCAATAGGAAGTGCTACAAAACTCACTTATTTATGGAACAATGGCTTGTCGTTTGAATGGTAACATGGTATAATTATATTACTTAATTCATGCTTTTTTATATTTAGTTTCAGCATAGAAATTTGTAAATTTAGTTCAAAATATAATTATGAATAGTAATACACTACTACTACGATTTGCAGTTGTTGTTATTTTATTAGTTCATGCAATAGCAGGAATGTTTAATAATGGTATCAACGATTTTGGAAATTTTTTCCTAAATCAAATTGGTTTTGCACCATTTGGTGTACCATTGGCTTGGGCAATTAAATTGTCGCATATTGCAGCAGCTTTATGCTTGATATTTAATAAATATGTAAAAATTGCTTGTATAGTTACCATATTTGTATTAATAGCAGGAATTGTTTTAGTACATTTTAAAGAAGGTTGGTTTGTTGTTGGTGGAGGAAGAAATGGTATGGAATTTAATTTCTTACTCATTTTTGTACTATTAACAATAATGTATCCAAATGGATTAAAACAAAAAAAGAGTAGTTAAACCTGTTGTGCATTTAGAAACAAAATAAAGGAAAATCATTTTTTGCAAACTGTGCTCTCATCCTTCCGTAAGTTTGAGGAACGAAAAATATACGGAATCTATTATATTGATATGTTTTAATTTATATAATAGGTTATTGATTGCATTTCTTTATTATACTACGAAATTTTCAAGAATGATGCTTAAATGTAGAATGAATAATAGCTTTACTTTGTATTTAAAAAGATAATTATTTTTATAGTATTATATTTGTACTAATAGTAGGAAATAAGTGATAAAAGTTATAGTCGTAATATCAATTATTGGTGTGCAGTTTTATTTAGTATTTAGAAACGATAAACCAAAATCTAAGTACAAAAAAATATTTTGGGTATTAAAGAATAGTATCAAATTTAATAAATATGATAAAGCTTTTCTATTAGAAAATCAACAGTATTATGCAGCCTTAAGTGATACACTTAAAAAGAAGTTTGAACAGCGCTTAATAATGATACTTGCTAAAAAAGACTTTTACTACACTAGAACTTCTAATAGAAACAAAGAGAAAATGCTATTGCTAATAGCTGCCGAATTAGTACAAATAACCTTTGGTTTAAAATATTTTACCATTGACCACTTTGCTAGAATTGAAATTTATAAAGAAAGTTTTTATTTGTATAATTCGGATATTAGATTGTCTGGTTATACTTCAGGAAGTAGAGGATTTATTGCTTTAAGTGAAAGTGCTTACTTAAAAAGTATAGAAGATAGAAACGATGGTTTTAATGTAGCACTACATGAGTTTGCACATGCCATTCATATTTCTGGTATAGTAGATAAAATGTATTTTGACGACTTGCATCAATTGGCTTGGGAAAAGTATGCTGAAAAAGTAATTGCTTCGTATGATTGTAACCAAACGAATTATTTGCCTTGGTATGCTTATAAAGACAAAGACGAATTATATGCTTGTAGTATAGAGCAATTTTTTGAGCGACCATTACAGTTACAACAGCACTTACCAGAAGCATATGAATTGTTAAAAGTACTACTCAATCAAAATCCTATTGAAAAAGCAAGTCCTATAGAAGTGTGATTGTTAAATATTGTTTATAATAATTATATTAATATGCAATAATAATTTTCTGTATTTAAATTTATATAAGTCCGTGTCTCCACCGACAGAAAAAGAAATTATTTTATACTAAGCAAGTTTAAAGGTAACTGGAAAAATGTAATAACATGGAACTATCTTACCATTTAATTTTGCTGGATTCCAATTTGGCATTTTTTTAAATAAGTTAATTACTTCTTCTTCTAAACCAAAACCTAATAATTCTTTTATAATAGTTGCATTTTTTATTGTGCCATCAATATCTACAATAAACTGTACATATACTTTTCCTTGAGTATCACATTCTTTTGCTTTGTAAGGATAATTCATATTAAGAACGAAGAATTTAATTAACTGTTCTTTACCATCTTCAGCACTTCCAAATGATGGAGATATTATATCTTCAGTTTTTTGATTATAAACCGATATAGTATTTGTATCAATTTGTTTGAAATTTTCTTTACATAATTGGTCGATATAGTTTTTGTATTCATCACTTTGTGCATAATTTGCTTCTTCAATACAATTAGTTATTGGTAACTTCACTTTTTTAGGAGGTTTTGCAATTGAACAAAATGTCATTAATATGATACAAGTATAAAGCATTACTTTCATGTCAGTAAATATAATAATTTGTTTTAAATATATCATTCAAAATAAAAAAAACTACTACAACGCAAATGCATCATAGTAGTTTTAAAATTTGTTATTTATAAAATCTTTGTTCTTAATTCAAATCAAAGTTTTTACTTCTATCAAAATAGATTCCAAATAAATTTCTCCGTTTTACTTTGATTTTTTTGGAATGACGCTCTGTGTCTTACTTCTCGTTTCGCAATAATACTTCGTCTATCATACCATATTCTTTAGCTTCAGGAGCTGTCATCCAGTAATCTCTATCACTGTCTTTTTCTACTTTGTCATAGTCTTGTCCACTATGGTTCGCTATAATTTCGTACAACTCTCTTTTTAACTTGGTAATTTCTTTATAGGATATTTCAATATCAGTTTGTTGTCCTTGTACACCACCCATTGGTTGATGAATCATTACTCTAGAGTGTTTTAAAGCACTTCTTTTGCCTTTTGCACCAGCAGTTAATAACACAGCAGCCATAGAAGCAGCCATTCCTGTACAAATTGTCGCTACATCTGGATTAATATACTGCATGGTATCGTAAATACCTAAACCAGCGTAAACACTTCCACCAGGCGAGTTGATGTAAATTTGTACATCTCTAGTGTTATCAGCACTTTCTAAGAAAAGCAACTGTGCCATAATAATGTTAGCCACATAATCATCTATGGCAGTTCCCATAAAAATAATTCTGTCCATCATTAAACGAGAAAAAACATCTAATGCAGCAACATTCATAGGTCTTTCTTCGATAATATTTGGTGTTAGGTTGGTAACATTGGCGTCTATAAATTTATCTATATACGCACTGTTGATGCCTTTGTGTTTGGTGGCATACTTTTTAAATTCTTGTCCAAAATTCATATTGTTTAATTTTAATTGTTCTTCAGTAAATCATCAAAGCTAATCTTTTTATCGTTTAGCGTTACTTTACTTTCTAAAAAATTAAACAATTTTTGTTCCATTGCAGATTCGTATGACTTTTTGACATGGTCTTCTCTTTGCATCATGTTGTCGTTGAGCAAATCTAAAGTTTTGTCATCAATAGTGTTGCCAGAAGTGTTGTACATTTCCATTTGCTGACGCACTTGCTCTCTAGAAAATGCTTTTACATCTTCAAAATCAGTTTTTAGGTCGTTGTCTTTAGCAATTTTAGAAGTGATTAAATTCCATTTTAATCCTTTGCTAAATTCTGGATATTCTTTTTCTATTTGTTCATCGCTGATTGGATTTTCGTTAGATACTTTGATGAATCTTTTTAAGAAATCATCTGGTAATGGAATATTAGTTTTTTCAACCAAATTATCAAAAATGGCTCTTCTAACTTTGTTTTCGCTTAGTTGTTTGCCATAACCTTCTAGTTCTTGTTTGATTTTATTTCTGAACTCTTCTTCGGTTTTACAAACTTCTGGACCATACACTTTATCAAACAAAGCTTGATTAATTTCTGCTTTTTTAGTTCTTGAAATTTTTTCGATGGTCATTTCAAAATCATCAGACAAATTTTTAGGAATATTATCTTCTAATCCTAAAAAGTGTTTAGCAACCTCTTCTTTACTTCTATCAAACGCACCAAAAATATTGATGTTCAGCGTATCATTCAACTTAGCTTTAAGTAACTGTTTTTTTACTTTGTCGTCTTTCAACATCTCTAAATTAAAAACGCCTGTGTGTTGAACTCCGTCTTCTTTTATATTTTTATCGTCTAATTCTTTAAAGTGAACAGTCAACACATCTTTATCTTCCACAGTGGCATCTTCTGGTAATTGTAGTAACTCACCATATCTTTGAGCAATTTTGTCTACTTCGTCATCAAGAGTTTTATCGTCAATGTCTACTACTTCTTTATCTATATTTATAGTATTATAGCTTGGCAATTCAAAACTTGGAGCCAAAGCTATATCATAAATAAATTCAAAATCTTGCGGATTTTTAATATCTAAATCTAATTGTTGATTTTCTTGAGGAAGTGGTCTGCCTAGTAATTCTAATTTCTCATCTTCTATATATTTGTTCAAAGCATCAGAAAGTGTTTTATTGATTTCTTCAAACAAAATAGCATTACCATACATTTTTCTAATAACACCATCAGGTACATGACCTTTTCTAAAACCTTTTATTTGTGCTTGTTTTTTATAAGATTTGATGCTCGCATTTACTGCATCTAAATAATCTGCTTGTTTTAAATCAATACTAATAGTAGCATTTAAGTCGTCAATCTGATTTTTTTTAATTTCCACGATATTACTTTTATTTTTTTAAAAAAATAATGTTGCTGTTTCTGTAGTAATTACTTCAACAACAACATTAATTTGTGTGCGGGTGGAGGGACTCGAACCCCCATGCCGTGAAGCACTAGATCCTAAGTCTAGCGTGTCTACCAATTTCACCACACCCGCGAAGGTGTGCAAAGATAATACTTTTTAAATAATTAATAAAAATAAATGGTTAATTTTGTGCCATGAAAAATTTATCTTTAATACTCAATGCAATTTTATTTTTATTAGTAGGCGTTTTATTCTTTTTACACTTTAAAGGAAACAATGCTAGTACAACAAAATCTACAACTGTAAAGACAGTTAAGTCAGATAATAATCAAACTGGACAAATAATTGCTTACTTTGATATAGACAGCTTTCAAGAGAATTATACTTATTATCAAGTGAAAAAGAAAGAAATTGAGAAAGAGCAAGATGCCATTAACTATACTATAGAAAAAGAACAAAAATCCTTAGAAAGTTTGGCAAACTCTTATCAGCAGAAATTAAACACCATGACTGAGGAAGATTATTATAAAGCTCAGGAAACCATGATGAAAAAACAACAAGCTTTAGAACAAAAAGCACAAAATTTGACAGAAAAACTAGTTAAAAAAACAGATGCATTTAATAAAGAGTTGATGCAAAGTATTATTGACTATTTAAAGGAATATAATGCAGATAATAAGTACGCTTATATTTTGCCTTTTACTAAAGAATCGCCCAATTTATTGTATACAGATACTAATTATGATATTACAGAAGATATAATAAATGGTATGAACGAACAGTACGAAAAAAAGAAAAAGTAACTTAATATTGTTTAAGCTACCTTTTGGGTAGCTTTTTTTATCTTTAATGTATGCTGGTAATTGACGAAGAAAAAGAAAGAAAAGAAATCATTAAAGATTATAGACAGTTGCTACGACTAGCACGACCTCGCATGCAAAAAGGCGATGATAAACGCATTCGTCATGCATTTGAAATGGCTGTAGAAGCACATAAAACTCAAAGAAGAAAATCTGGTGAACCATACATACATCATCCAATTGCTGTCGCTAAAATTGTAGCAGAAGATATTGGCTTAGATACCAATGCTGTTATTTGTGCTTTACTACACGATACTGTTGAAGATACTGATGTAACGCTAGACCAAATTAAAAGAGAGTTTGGCGAAACCATTGCAAAAATTATAGATGGATTAACTAAAATTGACCAAATTTCGCATCAAACACTATCATCACAAGCAGAAAATTATAGAAAAATACTCATTACACTTTCTGATGATATTAGAGTAATCCTTATAAAAATTGCTGACAGATTACACAATATGCGAACACTAGAAGGTGTTTCAAAGAAAAATCAAATTAAAACAGCATCTGAAACACTCTATTTGTACGCACCATTAGCACATCGTTTGGGTTTGTATAATATTAAAGGTGAGTTAGAAGATTTAGCAATGAAATATCTTGAACCAGAAAAATATAAAGAAATTGCTAAATTGTTGGAAGATACCAAAAGAGAACGCAACAAATACATCAACGACTTTATTAAACCAATTGCTGATGAATTAGAAAAAGCTGGATTGAAGGCGAGAGTCTTTGGGCGACCTAAATCCATTTCTTCTATTTGGAATAAAATGAAGAAAAAAGGAGTAGACTTTGATGATGTATACGACAAATTTGCTATTAGAATTGTCCTTGATGTTCCTAATAAAGAAGACGAATTAAGTGAAAGTTTTAAAGCATTTTCTATTGTAACTAATAAATATACTGCCAACGACAAACGATTTCGTAACAACATATCAAAACCAAAAAGCAATGGATATGAGTCTTTGCATACAACGGTAATGGGACCAAAAGGTCGTTGGGTGGAAATTCAAATTCGTACAGAAAGAATGGACGAAGTTGCTGAAAAAGGTTTGGCTGCTCACTTTAATTATAAAGAAGGAAAAACTACAGTTGTTAATACCAATGTGTATGAAGAAGCAACAGAAAAGTGGTTGCTACAAGTAAGAGAGTTAATTAAAAACTCCAACGAAAATCCTTTAGACTTTGTAAATGATTTTAAATTAGAATTATATCACAAAGAAATTTATGTATTTACACCAAAAGGAGAGATGCGTTTACTACCTATTGGTGCTACAGCTTTAGATTTTGCTTATGATATTCATACTAATGTTGGGAATACTACAATCGGAGCTAAAGTCAACAATAAACTAGTACCAATTAGTTATGTGTTGAATAATGGCGACCAAGTTGAAATTATTACTTCCAAAAAAACAATTGCCAACGAAGACTGGTTGAAGTTTGTAGGAACTTCTAAAGCAAAAAATAAAATTAAAGATGCTTTAAAAGAAGAGAAACGAAGAATTGCAGAAGATGGAAAAGAAATTTTATATCGTAAGTTGAAGAAACAAAAAATCAACCAAACTGACGAGAATATACAAGCACTCGTACAATTTTATAAAGTACACTCACCATTAGATTTATATTATCTAGTTGGAACAGATGATAAATTTTTAAATAATATTTCAGATGTTCCAAATAATGGTGGTGTATTAGAAGTCGCAAAACCAAAATCAGTAAGAAAAGAAAAACTACAAAGAGCCGAAGTTGACGAATACAAAGAACAGCAAGACAAAGCAAAAAACTTAGAGCTAGTTATTTATGATAACGACAATCAAAGAATTCCGTTTGAATACGCCAATTGCTGCAATCCAATTCCAGGTGATGATGTTTCTGGTTTCTTAACAATAGATGGTGTTATAAAAGTACACAGAACAAGCTGTAATAACTTAATCAACTTAGCATCTCGTCATGCTAACAGAATTGTAAATACGCGTTGGAAAGTAAAAGAAGCACCATTTCTCACAAAGATTAATGTTACAGGTTTAGATAATATGGGTGTTATTGCAAAGCTAACACGAGTTATTTCGCAAAACATGAAACTCAATATGAAGTCTATATTTTTAGAATCTAAAGATGGCGTGTTTGAAGGATATATAGAAGTTTTTGTTCGCAATAACGACCAACTTAAAAAGTTATTAGAAAACATCAATAATTTAAAAGGATTAATTTCAGCCAAAAGAGAATTAGATTAAAAGTTCTCCTATCTTCATTGCGAAATTTTGAGAAGTAGGAACAAAATTGTGGTCTACCTGTCGGTACGATGTCTGCCGACAGGTAGAGACAGGCAATCTCAAACCATGAACTGCTATAAAGTAGATTACTTCGCTACTTTCATCTGCTTGCAAATACGCTCTTTTTCTAATAATTGCTAGTTTATTCAAACTATTCTAATCCATAACTCAAGTTAAATAACTTAATGCAAAAAACTAACAATCAATGTAAAATAAGTTTTGGTTTTCGTATTGACTTGAGCGGCTTGGCAATGTATGTTAATCGTGAAGGGTTGGCTTATTCATTTTCAAGGTATTTATTTACATATTCTAATGAAATTTTCTCTTGTTCAAGTCTCCAATTATTTGTTTTCAAAATGTCGTAAAGCTCTTGTTCTTTGTCTGTTAAATTAAGGTTTGTTGAAATATTTGTAGGTGTTCCATTATCGTCTTCAAAAAACTTGTCAAAGGTTTGTTTGTCCATTAAAACACTTTTTGTCTGTAAAAAATAATTTCTGAATTGCGACAAAATTTCAAAACCTTGTACATCAATGTCACCCCAATAAAGCAATTCAAGATTGTCAAACCAACGAACATTTTTAAGATTGTGAACACTAAAACCACTTCCAAAAATAGCAATAGTCTTATTCATTTTAGGAAGTGTCAGTGCTGTATAAAAAGTTGTTTTATTCTCAAAAACGATTGCTCTATTTATTGGCAAATTAAGTTCTTCAAATTGGCTTATAGTAATTGCAATATCATCAAGTCCTGAAAAGAATTTTTGACTGATTTCCTTGTCAAGAACTTTAAACCTAATTTGAGGTTCAGCGTATTTTAAGTTAAATCTTTTCTCAAACTGCTTTTCATCTGTATTGATGTGTTCTGAAATAAGAATGTCAAGCAAATCTTTAATTACGCTTTGATTTCTTTCAACGAATTTTGTGTGAGCTTTTATTGGTAATTCTCTTATGTATAAGTTTGGTTTAGGATTTTGTTTAAAGTATTTACACACTTTCAAAATGTTTTCCCATTCATTTGCATTGTCAATAACCTTTTTCGGGTTTTTGATTATCCATTCCTTTAATTCGGGAAATTCATTAGTGATTTTCTCAACGCTTGATTTGAATAAATCTACTTCTTTTTCTTTACCTAAAAATCTCAAAAAATCTATTTCAGCATCAAAGTAAATTGCAATAGGCAAATCTTGTGTGCCTAATGATTTTGTTTTTACTTGTTGAAATTCCAAAATGTAGCCAAAACCTTTTTTCTCTTTGGATTGACTTATGATTTGTTGAATTTCTTTTTCAAATTCGGGTAATGATGATTTGGTATAAGATTTATCGCCACGAATAACCAATTTTTCAAAAGATTTCTGCTTAACCAATGATTGAAGAAAAGAAATATACTTTCTTTCAGTTTTCTCTTTTATTTCTTTTGGCGTAATCATTTATTCAGATAATTCGCTTTTTCTTCTTTGAATTGCTCAATCGGCATATCGTACAGCCAAGAATGTCTTTCCTCTTTGCGTTCTACAAAGTGAACAAAAGAAATATCATTCTCGACAATGTGAATATTATCACTTGGTGTAACTACTAATAATTGTAAATGAAGTTGTTTGCAAAGCGTAATCAAGTAGCGTGCTTTGTCTTCGTCTTGTGCTTTAAAGGCTTCGTCAATGGCAATAAATCGGAAAGAGTTCGTTTGTAAACCTTCGTTTGTTAAACCAAACTGATAAGCGATTGCAGAACCTAAAATCGTATAGGTAAGTTGTGCCTTTTCTCCACCAGAAAGTTGCCCCATTGCTTCGTAGGTCTTGAATTTTTTATTAGTTTCTTTGTAAAACTCTTCGGCTTTGTAGCTAAACCAAAAACGAACATCCATTACTTTTTTACGCCATTCTTCTTTGTCCAACTTTTCTATAAATGGATGAATATGATTATTAAAGTGATATTCTCTTCCTTCAATTGTTTTTTCCATTTGATAAACATTGGGAACAGCTTCGTCCAATAGTTTTCTAAACTCTTTTACTTCATCATTAATTTTATTGGGTGCAACAAGTTGAATGTATGTTTTAGGATTGCTTTTAAAATCTATTTCTTTCAAAGAATCATTCAAATGTCTGATGTTTTCTTTGATTGAATCCGACCAGTTTTCAAAGAACATCCTAAAATCACCAACTTTGTTGGTAATGGTTTCTTGAAGATAATCGTTGAATTTTTTATCAAATTTCGGAAGATTGTCTTGTTTTAATTTGTTCAAAAAGCTTTGATATTCACTGATTAATTCCAAATGTGTTGAATCAGGAAGCGAATTAACATCGGAACGCCAATCTTTAAATTTGCCTAAAATTTCTTCTGACGGCTGTTTAAAAGCGTTTATTTTAATTCTTACTTCATTCTCGTTTTCTCCTTTTTGTTCTTCAAGTTTTTTTGTCTCCTTTGAATTTTCGTCTTGGAAATTTTTACGACTTGTTTCAAAATTTGAGTATCTAATGTTCAACAAATTTGGATTTTGCGTTTCAAATGCAGAAATATCAATATTTCCCAAAGGATCACTAATTGATTTGTTATCCGATATTGTTTTGCCAATACTTTTTTGTCTTTCTTCGGTTTGAAAAAATTCTCTGTCTTTATTCTTAATATCAACTTCCAAAAGCTGTTTTAAATCTTTTTGAACCTTTTCTAATTGCTCTTGCAACATTTTTACTCGGTCATTGGTTTTTTCTAAGTCTGCTTTCAATTTTTCTTTTTCATGAATTTCTTGGGCATATGTCTGCCAATTTATATCATCGTATTTTTCAAATTTTGAAAACAAGTTATGGCATTCATCTTTGAATGTTCCTAATTTTTTTATTTCATCATTTTTACTTGTTATTGCTTTTTTATTTTCAGTTTGCTGGTTTTGCAGATTGGTCAATTCCTTCTTTAATACCGCAATTTTCTCTTTGTTGTCCCAACCTAAAACATAGTTTTCTTTTCTGGTAATGTGTGGACGGTCGTCTTTTTCGTGTTTTCCTCTTTTGAATTTTATTAAACCACTTTGGGTAAGTGCCATTTCAGAATGGCGTTCAAATTCGGCAAGATTATCCACGCAAACAAAATCAAATTGATTTTCTAAATAGTCTTCAATCCATTCGTTGTATTGTGTTTTTGGTTTTATATCAATTTTATTGATTAAAGATTTTTCGTTGATTTCCTTGTGTCGTAGGTTTTTAAGATAATCTTGCTCTTCATATTTATCATAACGAATTCTGCCTCTCAAATTATTACTGTTCACATATTGGTTTACTTGTGTATAATACTTTGGCGGAACAATCAATCGCAAAGCAAAATTGTGCAATACTTTTTCGATTGAAGATTCCCATGCCAATTCATCTTCTTTTACTTTGATGAGTTCGCCTATAAAAGGAATTTCTTCGTGGCCTGCTCCAATGTGTGCAATAATTTCATCTCGGATTTCGGCTTCACGCCCAGCAATATTGTTTTTGTTCTTTTGAAGTGTTTGAATGGTTATTACCAATTCGTTGGTCGATTTCTCCAAATCATCTGCATTATTCTTCAAAGCACGAAGATTTTCACTTTCATCATCAATTTTTTGTTGTGTGCTTTGTTTTAACTGCTTTGCTTTTTCTCTATTGGCACTAAAAGTTTCTTCACTTGGGTGGGTATTCAGTTCAATGTTTTGAGCAACCTTGTTGTATTCGTCAAGCTTGCTACTTCTTAATTCCTTGCTTCTGTCAAGTTGTTTGATTTCTTTTTCTAATTCATTGATTTTACTTCCAACTTCATCTTTTTCAATAGATATTGAAATCGTTCTTTCCTCTTGTTTTAGTTTCTCTTCCTTATCTCGCAATCCGCCTAATTCATCATTCAATCGTTTCAATTCTTGCTTACAATTCTCCAATTCCTTTTCGCCTAACTCAACACCTTTCTTTGCAAACCAATAAACAGCCGTTTCTTTTGATTTTTCTAATCGGTATAAATCTGCTTTGATGTTGGTTAGTGTTATCGCAATTTCATTGATTGGTGTTAATTGTTTGATTTGCTCCTTGGCTTTTTCAATGTTGGTTTTAGCGTCCATTAAAGTCAAAAAACTTTCTTTAAGTTGGATAAATTCTAATTCTGCATCTTGCTCCTCCAACATATTTGTTCTGATAAACTCGTCTAAATCTTCCAGCACTTTCACGCCAACAACTTGGTTGAATAAGCTCAAGGCCTTTATAGAACGCATACCGAATAGATTTGACATTCGTTCTGCATAAGCTGTTGGTCCGTCTATAAATTCAATTTTCTTTTTAGTTGCGTTTGAATTGTATGTTTTGTCCAATCTTTTTTTCCAAGTTCCTTTTCCGTCAAACTGGCTGAAATCTTTTTCAATTTCTAATGGAACGAAAGCAATTCCGAATTGTCGCCTTAATTCGTTGTTTGAAAACCAACGAACTTGAAATAGTGTAATTCTTTTAGTATCTGTATTTTCAAAATGGGCAAGGATTACGGAATAAGTATTTGTATTACGCAACTTTTGAGTAGAAGCAGATGTTTTTCCTTCTTCTTGAATGTTGCCGTAATGCCCTAACACATAAGTTTCTTCGGTGCGATCACCTTTTTTCTCAACACCTGATGATTGATTGTAAAAACGGTCTTTCTTTGCAGGAACAATCAAAGTCAGCAAAGCATCAATGTAGGTGCTTTTTCCCGATGCGTTTGCACCAGTTAAAAGAGAATTATTTCCTTTCGGATTTATTCTAAAAACTTTCTCATCAAAAGTTCCCCAGTTGTAAACTTCCATATATTGAAGTCTGAAACCTGCTTTGTCAGAACTTGTGGCATAAATGCTATACTGATTTGACATATTCTTTCAGTTTATTTTGAAAATCCTGTAATATATCCAGCGTGATTTTTTCTTTGATAATGCGGTGTATCTGATATTTTGTTTCGTTGTCTTTTTTGCTTATTTCTTTCAAATAGCCCAATTTTTCTGCATCAGAGATGTATTTATTCAAGTCTTTGATAAACTTTACTCTATTGAATTTTTCAGGCAAAAACAATTCTAATTCATCTTTTATTTCAGAATCAGTAATAAATTTTTCTGTTGCTAATTGTGTAGGGTTGCTGTCAAATTCTTCTAAACTTTGTCTTAAAACCACCAATACAATTGAGGTTTCAAAACCGATTTGTCGTCTTTGAACCAAACCAAGCGTATTGCCTTCATTATCTTCAAATTGTTTTACAAAAGCAAACCCTTCATCTTTCTTTACGATTAATTCCAAGCCAATTTGACTAATGTATTCTTGAATTTCGTTTTGATAATTGATTACATCTTCCCACACATTTGAGTTTCGTTCTACAGTTGATTTAAGCAATCTTACTATTGCTTTGCTGTATGGTTTTATATTTTTTTCCAAGCTACTCATTTGGTCAAAATAATTTCGGGAATTTTGATTTGCTTTCTATTTTCAGAATCAAAAACGATATTCTGTGTTTTGTCAGGAATGATAATGTGTTTAAATTCATTCACAACGCCAATATATCCAAACAATTCGGGCAACCCTTTTTCAAGTCCGCCATAATTTTCAACCACATCTAAAAGTGTTGTTTGAGATTTCTCTTTCAGAATATCTTTAATTCTTTTCCGCAATAATTCTTTGTCAATGTTGGATTGAGAAAATAACTTTCCTAAATGATTGGAAGAAGTAATGTCTTCGTCTGCAATTTTTGGTTTGTTGGTGTAAATAACTTCTTCGCTTTGTTCGGTTGTCAATTTTCGTTCAAATGGAATATTGATTTCAATTTTTGTTTCTAACTCAAATGAAATTTCTGGCTTCTTCCGTGTCTTGCTAATTTCTACAAGCTGTTTCTTTATTTCTTGAATAATTTTTTTCGTTGCTTCCGATTTAGAACTCTCGCTTTCACGAATGATACGGCTTAATTTTTCAGCCATTTTATCGTTGGCTTTATAAACTTTTCGCCCCGAATTGTACAAGTGGTTTTTCATTCCTTTCAGAAACGAATCGTTTACAGGAATAGCTTTTTCTTCCAAAGTTTGATACAATTCTTTGGTAAGACTTTCCCATTTATTTTGCAAATTAGGATTAAGAATAAACAACCAAAAAGCGTAAAAACTTTTTCCTTGTTGACTGTCTTTCAATTCATCAAGAGCATCAAATGTAAATTCCAAAATATCACTTTTAGTCAAACTACCGTCAGCGTGTTTTTGATAAATACTTTTGGTTATCTCTTTGAAATTATCTTCAACTTCTTTAAAGTCGGATAATAATTCTTTGGCAGATTGATTGAGTTGATTAAAACGTGGTACAATTTCATATTCTTCAAACACTTTCACATCTTCTCCGATTTTTATTCTTTGAATTTGTTGTTCAATTTCCAATTTCTTTTCTTCCAACAACTGAATGCGTTTCTCGGTATCTTCGTTGGTAAATTCAACTAACTCTTTCAATTGATTTAAAATGTTATTGAATTTTGATTCTGTACCAACAAATTCTTCTTTTTTCAAACTCGCTAACCAATCTATTACTTTGCTTGAATGTGCAGATAGTTCATAAAACACTTCGCCTTGTTCATCAGGATAATTGGTTAAGAAACCTTTGTTTGTCCAAAGTTGAATGTACTTTTTGGCTTTTATTTCGTAAGAGTCAAATACCTCAATATCACTTTCTTCGTCCTTTTCAATTTTTCTGGAGTCTAAGAAATCTGCAAGTTGGGTTATGATTTTTTCTTCTGATATAGTTCCTTGTTGGTTTAAAAACGCCTGTACAAGAAATTCAATAATTATTTCTTTGTTTCGCAAACGCAACAAGTCAACACTTGGAGAAATATTTAATATGTTTAGTATTTGAGAAATGTTTACCATATAAAATTACTTTCTGTGCGTTGGCAAAAATTCAGATTTTTTTGCTTACGGAACTGTCGCCTGTGTATTAGGCAATCAAATATGCCTAAATGTGCGGTTAGCATTTTATTTCTGTCGTTCATTTTGTTCACTGTCGTTGTCTTTTAGTATTGACGGTGACTACTATATTACCTCATCAATTTACTGTAATATTTTCACATATAGCAGTAGGTTTTTGCAATAACAAGATAGGAAATCATTTTTTATTTACAAATAATTGTATAAAAAATCTAAATAATAAATTATGTCTTCTCTCTTTATATTGCCTATAGCTATACTGCATATAGTGTTGTAGTCGCTACATAATGGCTTGCAGACTCCTGCAAGGAGATATTTCGCTACACTGTGTTTCGCTCAATATGTCAATTATTTAAAATATCAATTGATTAGTATCTATTAATAGCTTAAGTTTCATTAATGCAATAAGCGTAATGGCATCTTTTATTTGTCCGTTCATTGCCATTTCAAATGCTGCTGTTAATGGTATTTTTTTGATTTGTAATTCTTCGGTATCTTCTGGTTGAGCTTCTGTTTGCGTTAAATTAGTTGCTACAAAAATAATTCCCAACTCATCTGTAACAGAGTTAGATGTATTTAATCGTGCTATTTCTCTCCAATTTTTTGCAATCAAACCAACTTCTTCTTGCAATTCTCTTTGAGCAGAAACTAATATATCATCATTGAGTTTTCCACCACCTTCTGGAATTTCCCAACTATACTCATTCAATGCATAACGATATTGACCTACCAAATAAGTATTTCCATTTTCATCAATAGGCACAATGCCTATGGCATAATTTTTAAAATGCACTGTGCCATAAATACCTTTTGTATTAGCTGGTGTAATAATATTGCTGTGCTTAACACTTATCCAATTATTATCGTAAATTGTAGTGGTATCTAAAGTTGTAAATGGGTTTATATTTTCATTAATCATAGCTATTTTTTATTTTTTTAAAAAAAATGTCGGAAGGAAACTTCCGACAGCACTAGAAAAAATTCTACAAGTATTCATTTAATAATATTTTTTTTAGTTTTGCTGTGCCTACACTTGCTTTGTCTTCTATAAAGTGAATATTGTTTGACTTTGCTATGCTAGGTCTGTTTGGATCAATAACAAATTTTGGAACGGTAAAATCGCAATAATTAACCAAACCTGCAGCTGGATATACGACTAATGATGTTCCAATTACTACAAAAATGTCTGCTTTACTACAAATTGTTGCTGCTGTTTCTATCATAGGAACTTGCTCACCAAACCAAACAATATGTGGTCGCAGAGCATATCCTTTTTCACATTTATCAGTAAACAATAAATCCTTTTTCCATTCGTAAATTAAAGAATCATCAAACTCGCTTCTTACTTTTAATAATTCGCCATGTAAGTGTAATACCTTTTTACTTCCTGCTCTTTCGTGTAAATCATCTACATTTTGCGTTATAATTTCTACCTCAAAATATTGTTCTAAATCAGCCAAATTTAAATGAGCATCATTTGGTCTGCATTCTAGTAATTGTCGTCTTCTTGCATTGTAAAAATCAAGTACTAATTGTTTATTGCGTTGCCAAGCATCGTAAGTAGCTACCTCTTCTATTGCATGATTTTCCCATAAACCATCACTATCTCTAAATGTTTTAATACCACTCTCTGCACTTATTCCAGCACCAGTTAATACTACTAATTTCTTTTTACTCATTATAGTTCAAATATACAACTCTTGTTTCTTAATTTCTGTCGATAAGGATACCGACCGATAAGTTAAATGTAAATCTAATGCACTATTGAGCTGGAATAGTAGTTGTTTTCTGGCACTAAGCTTTGAAGTGATGCACTTACAAATAGTTTAGCTTGAAATTGTTTACGACCTTGCATGTACAAGAATACAAATAATATACAATATAAAATATTTTTACTATAAACATTTGTTCATATCAAAAACTAATCCTACCTTAGTTGTGCAACAAACACATCGACTATAGCAAATGTGGGATGACTGCTTAATAATGAAGATATTACAACTAAATAAAATTCGGTCTAGCGGACAAAGATTCGGTTTCAAAATACCGTACTTGCCATAGCTAGGATTGTTATCACTAATTTTGTAATAAAATGCATCCACAATTTCAATTTAAAACAGCACAAGGTATTTTATTGCTACGGTGTACTCATATTGTAGAACCTAACAATGGCAGAATGTTATATGAAGTAACACTCACTTTAAACAATACTGATGTTACTCAAAAATATTTTGACAATTGGCAGTGTATCAATTTTAATCTATCTGCTTATGAAGGACAAAGCAATGACTATCCTTTTATTTATATACCAAAAGAAACACATCATTTTTTAATCAATACCAATACGCTAGAGAAAATTGATTTACCTAGCTTATATCTATCTACTGTAAATTTTATTAGCAATCAATTTAACAACCAATACTTGACGATTCATAGCATCAATGAAGTACAAATTGTTGACTTAAAACAATTAACAACTAAAGTTATTAAAATATAAATTAAATATTTATTTATTATTATTAATTATATTACACTATTGTTCGTTCATTTCTACAAGCTTAATAAAATCTTCTATCATTTTTGTAGTAGCCATTGGCTGTTTCATATGATATAAATGTTCTCTGAAAAAATCATCTTCATGTTCGTCTGTTACATCTACTATTGTAACATTTTTACTTTGATATAATCTTGGAACAAACTTAGCAATGCCATCATGCCTGCTTTTAATAATCAATACAGGAATTCCTGCTTTTGCTGTTTGATTTAACCCTTGTTGTTTATCAAACTGTTTTGAACTTATAAGACATGAGTATATTTGAATTGCAAATATTTTTGCAGGAATTTTATTTAATGCATTCTCTATTGGAATTCTATTTAATGCAGGAAATGAATCAATGCCAGACATTACATCTAAAATTCTTCTTTTTATGGCTGTCCAAATTCTGTCGCTTACTTTAGTATCATTGGTAATGAGTCGTTTAGTAAGAAAAATGCCTTTGTTTCTTACACCATGTTTAGTATCAATAGGAATGGTTTCTCTTGTTAAAACAAAGAAAGGCAACTCTACAAAGTTTTTACTGATTGTTAATGATGGTAGAATTACATAATCTAAAAAACCTTTAAGTGCATGTTTGGCTTCATCTCCAAAAAAAGGATTGGCACCTATTCTTCCTTTAACATATTTTTTATAATTTTTATATTGATGTAAATATTTATCAATTAATAAGAAATAGGTATTTCCCATAGAGTGATCAAAAATATACACTGGATGTCCTTTTGCACCAAAATATCCTACAACAGTATCTATGTTTGCTGCAACATGTTCTGAGTATTCTGCTGGTGGTAAATCGTTTGGAATAGAACCATAGTGCATGGCTGCTGCTATATATTTTGAAGTAGGAATTGTAGTTAGCAAACCATCAAAAGAATTCAATCCTAAAAAACCATGAATTAAAATAATTACTGGCAATTTGTTTTTTGCATTTTCATTATAAGGTTTGGCAACATCTAAGCGAATAACACTATCGCCATATTTTGATTTTCTTACGATTTCTACTTGTGGCCAAGTGAGTGCTTTATCATCTATATAAACAGTTAATCTGTCTTGTATATCAGGAATATGTCTAATAAAACTCGGACTTTCATTGTCTTTTCCCACTCTAGAGTATAACCAAGCCAAAGCTCGCCTTTTGTCTGCTTTAGTTGCTAAAAAAGCAATTTTTTTCGATTTAAGAATAAAATAAGGTGTAGCCGTTACTTCTTTTTCTGTTCTGTCGTTTACTACTGTCATTATTTCTGATGATGTAAATGCAGTAGATTTTCTGGTGATTGCTGCAACTCTTCCTATAGGATCAGATGCCATAAAAACAAAATCGTAGCCATCTTTATTGTTTTCGTCTAAGAATTTTTGCAGTTTTTTATTGTAACCAATAGTATACGACTCTATATCTTCATCTCTTTTAAATCCACCACCAATTATTTGTTCTTTAGATATATATCCTTTTTTCAATAAAGAAATAATAAAAGGTCTACTATCTGTAACGCCTTCTAAATTTCTTTGAGAACGCAAACGAGAGTTGGTAAATGTATAAACCACTCTTTCTGGATATTTTATTAAAGAATAATTTTTTAATATATATTCATAAGCGCCGGCAGGAGATTGACCATGAGCTAAACCGACTAAACATTTGTTTCCTTTTTTAGTTACTTCATTTACATATTTAATAAAATCTTTAGCTATTTCTGCATTGAATGCTTCTTTTTCTTTAAAGTACTTAGTGTTTGGTGTAATATATAACTCTTTTTCATTTGGTATAGCGTTCATTAATAGTAGTAGTTTAAAGCTTAAAAATAATGAATTTAATGTGAAAAATGCTATGAAAATTCACAAAAATTATACTGCTTAAAATATTAAAACTAAGTTATTGAAAATCATTATCTTCTTATTATTGGTTTGTGAAATACTTTTCGTATTGTTGGAAGTTTTCTATCAAGAATGTTGGAAGGAAACTTCTAACAGCACACAATATCTAGCTGCACAATATAAAAAAAACTTGTCGGTGAAGACACACGACCAGTAGATTATTGTTCAACTTTGACAATGTTTTTATTACTTAATAAAATTTTTTATTGGTTTTAGCATAATCTTTTAAAATTTGTGCTGCTTCAAATCTTGCACCAAATCTTTGTTCTAAATCTGCCAAAATATCAACAGCAGTTTGAGCTCCTAAAGTATCAATATATCTAAAAGGTCCACCTCTAAATGGTGGAAATCCTAAACCAAACACTGCACCAATATCACCATCTAATGGATTTTGGATAATACCTTCTTGTAAACAATAAGCTGCTTCATTTACCATAGCAAAAGCACATCGTAAATGAATATCTGTTGCCTCCATTTTTTTACGACTGTTGCCACCATAAAAGCTATAAATCTGAGCATCTACTTCGCCTTTTACTTTTCTGCCATTCTCATCGTATTTGTAAAATCCTTTTTTATTTTTTCTGCCTTTGTATCCTGCTTTAGAAATTTCTAACAAAGTTTTACTTACCGTAAAATTAGGTCTAGTAGCTAATAGCTCGTCCATTAATTCGCCACTCATAATATGAGCACCAACATCAATTCCAACTTCATCAGCCAAAGTAATTGGTCCAACTGGATATCCAAATAAATTCATTTCTTTATCTATTTGTAAAATATCGCCACCTTCATCTAACATTAACTGTGCTTCATTCATTAATGGAGCAAGAATTCTTGTAGTATAAAATCCTGGACCATCGCCAACAACAATAACTGTTTTGCCTTGGCGAACACCAACTTCGTAGCAAGAAGCAATAACCCAATCGGCAGTTTGGTCTGTTTTTACAATTTCTAACAAAGGCATTTTAGGCACTGGCGAAAAGTAGTGCATACCTATTACTAATTCTGGATTTTTTGCTTTTGCTGCAATATGTTTTATTGGTAATGCAGAGGTATTAGATGCAAAAATAGTATTTGCTTTTGCGTTTTTCTCTACATCAGCTAAGATGTTTTGCTTGAGTTTTAAATCTTCGAAAACTGCTTCTATAATAATATCTTGATTGTCTAAATCTTCGTAATTTAAACTACCAGAAAGCAATGCCATTTTTTCTTCTAATTCTACAGCAGTCATTGCTTTTTTCTTAACTCGCTTGTTGTTATCGTCATAAATAGTTTGGAAAGCACTGTTAATCATATCTTGATTAATGTCTTTCAATAAAACATGAATACCATCATTCATAGAAACTTCTGCAATACCAGCACCCATAAATCCAGCACCAATCATACCTAATCGCTCTACTTTTTTAATCAATTTGGCATCGTACGGATTTTTCTTCTTGTCTGTCATCGCAAAGAAAATATTAATCAACTGACGAGATTCTGGAGAAAGAATTAGTGCTTCAAAATTTTCTACTTCTTTGGCATAACCCGCTTTTTCGCCTTTGTTCCAACCAACTTCCACACATTCTAAAATTTTATAAGGAGCAGGATAATTGCCATGAGTTTGTTTATCGACCATTTTTTTTGCTTGATCGAATACAATTTTGTTTACTAAAGGAGCTTCCAAAGTTAAATTCATTAGCGTTTGCTGAATTTTTGGAAAGCCAGCTTTTAATAAACTCGTATCAATTTTATTTCTTTCTCTTTTAATTGGTTTACTCACTAAATCTAAAGCCATTTTTTGTGCAGCTTTGTGCAATGCATACTTATTGATTACTCTATCGACTAGTTGCATTTTTAACGCAGGTTTTGCAAATACATTTTTACCAGTCAGCATCATATCTAAAGCAGCTTGTAAGCCAACTAATCGTGGTAATCTTTGAGTTCCACCACCACCAGGCAATAAACCTAATTTAACTTCAGGTAGCGCCATTTTAGTTGATTTATCATCGGAGCAAACTCTTGCATGACAAGCCAAAGCTATTTCTAAACCAGCACCTAAACAATTACCATGAATAGCAGCTACAATTGGTTTTTTAGATTGCTCAATTTTAAACAAAATTTCATGACCTTTTTCAGCAATTGGAGTCCAATCGCCTTTTTGTTTTACCTTAGCAAAAGCATCAATATCAGCACCAGCAATAAAGTCTTTCTTTTTACTAGCAATAACATATGCTTTAATGCTGTCATCTTGATCTAATTCGCCAAAAACTTCTTCAAACAAGCCAATTAAATCTGGACCAATTTTATTAATTTTTTCTTTTTTTTGATCCATCCAAATTGTACAAACACCATTATCGTGTTTTTCTATTTCAATGTAATCTGCTCTATTAATAGCCATTTCTATTTATTTTTATGATAATTAATCTAAGTCTGTCGTGAAAATCGTAAAAAAGATTCCCTTCCGAAGTACGGAACAAGTTGAGAATGACGATTTTCTCTTTATTCTACGCCCAAATACACGACGGATTTTAATCTAACTTTTCTTTTACATCTTCTATTGCATTTTCAATAGTATCTAATGCTTTTTTAGCACTCTTTTTAACTTTTTGCTCTGTTGTTTCATATTTTTTAATCAACATTGCATGACCATGAGCACCAGCAGCACAAGCCGCTAAAATAGCATATTTTCCGCCATCTACTTGTAAACGATTTGCAGCCATAGTTAATAATCTACCACCAGTAGCACCAAATGGATGACCAATAGCTAAAGAACCACCCCAAGTATTTAATTTGTTTTTAGGTACTTTACCTACAGCTTTATCTAAACCAATGTGTTTTTGACACCATTCATCAGACTCTAATGCTTTAAGATTAGCTAAAACTTGACCAGCAAATGCTTCGTGAATTTCAAATACATCAATATCAGCAATAGTAAGATTGTGTTTTTTTAATAATCTAGCAATAGCATAAGCAGGACCTAGTAATAATTCTTCATATAAATCTTGACCACTGAATTCGTAATCTACTATTTCTGCTTTAGGTGTTAAACCCATTTCTTTTGCTTTGTCTTCTGAAGTTAATAAGACAGCAGAAGCACCATCTGTTAAGAAAGATGCATTAGCAGCAGTAATTGTTCCTACGAATTTATCGAAAGCTGGCTTTAGTTTAGCCATTTTTTCTACAGTAGAATCACCTCTTACACCATTGTCTCTATCAATAGCTTTAAATTTTGGAGGTAATTGCACTTCAACAATATCAGAAAGCAAGCCTTTTTCAAAAGCTTTAGCAGCATTTTGATGAGAAGCTGCAGCTAATTCATCTTGTTCTTCTCTTGTAACGCCAAATTTTTGAGCTAAGATTTCGCAATCTTGTCCCATTGTTCTACCAGTAATAAACTCTTGAACAGCTGGTCTGTCTGGAAGAAAATCATTTGGACGCAAGGTAGTAGCAAATTTAGCATACTCCATTGGCGTTTTTAATTTTTGAGCTTGAAATAGCTTTTTACGCATATCTTTAGAATAGCCAATTGGCGTATCTGAAGTACAATCTGTTCCACCAGCAATAATTACTTCAGAGCGACCTAGTTGAATAGAATCGACTGCATTAGCAATAGCTTGATTAGCAGAAATACATGCTTGTTTAACTGTATTACAAGGAGCTTTAACAGGAACTCCAGCAGTAACAGCAGCTTCTCTAGCTACATTTTCTGTTTTAACATTAGAGATAACATTACCATATATTACTCTATCAATCATATCTACATCAATACCAGTTCTGTCTAATAAACCTTTAATGGCAAACTGACCTAATTGATAAGACATTAAATCCATATAATCTGTACCAGAACGCAAAAATGGAGTTCTAGTACCTTCTATAAAAACAACTTTATTCATAATAAAAACATTTGTATCAAATATAACAAAAAAGCAATGCATGCATTGTAAATTTTAGGTTATATTATTGTCAATAGTAATTATACCAATTAGCATATAACCTGTTGTGCATTTGAGCATTATTCTTAAAGACTTGGCATTATAGCCAAGAAATCGTAGGTAGACTAGCCCAAATTACGCATTAGGAAAAGTAGGTTTTTATTTTGTTTGTTTTTTAAGATTGCATAGCTACGCCACGCTTTACGACTTAAAAGCTAGTGCTAATAAAGTTGAAGTTCTACGCACTTCCTATTTAGAACCAGAAGTATGAAATACTTCAATTGGAGTAACTATATGTGCAATTAATGGTATAAAAAATACCTAATAACCTGAATTCGGTTTAATAATAATTTAAAAGGTAATTTACATAAATAAGTATATATAATAGTGTATACTTATAGTTTTTAGCATTTTTTACCCAGTTGTGCAACGGTCACCGATGTTGGCAGTGGTATTTCTTGTCATAATTTAATTTTTCGTCCTTCAATTTTTCCGTCAGTGGTAAAATTGTCAAATTCTTGTCCTTCAATAATTGTCCAACCGAGTTTTTTTAGTTTATCTTCGGTTAGTTGTTCTTTATTGTATTCTGTTAAATGAAGATTACCGTATTTGCATATATGAAACTGAATTTGTTCGTCTTTGTCAAACAGGAAAATGTATTCAGCTACACTTGGGTCGCAACGAGTTGTCCAAAAGAGAATATCAATAAAGTCTGACAAACTGTAAATGTCAATTTCGAATGATTCATTAAATGTCTTGTTGCCAACAATTTTTTCAAGTGTTTTGTACGCTTTTTTTAATGGCTTGAACTTGTTGTCTCTGTTACCAAAGAAATCAAGTTTTAAGTGAGAAATTATTATGAATTCATTGATGTTTAAAGTCTTAAATAACTCGGTTAGCTTTTCTGTTAATGTGTCTGTAAATGTGTCAATGTCTGAATAGTTTAAACCGATAATTTTATTAAAAGTCGAATAGTCTATTTCTTCATTCTTTATGCAGTCAAATTGCTCCCAATACAAATATTCTTCATTGTCGTCCTTATAGTATTGTAGCATTTCTTCATCGTAAAACGCTTTTTGCATTTTAGTCAGTTCAGAGCCAATAATTCTCTTCGTTTTTACTATTTCGTTTCTTGTCGTAAGTGTCGTCATAATATCACAGCTAACATAAAAGGTGTTTGTTGCACAACTAAGATAAGTGTAGTTTTTGATATAAACAAATGTTTATAGTAAAAATATTTTATATTGTATACTATTTGTATTATTGTACATGCAAGGTCGTAAACAATTTGAAGCAAAATTAATGGTATACACTTCACTACAAGAACTAGTACCAACTGGTAACTACTATCGTAAACTTAATGGTGCATTAGATTTACAATGGCTCTACAAAGCAACAGCACCATACTATGGTACAGAAGGCAATCCAAGTATAGATCCTGTGGTATTCTTTAAAATCATGATAGTAGGTTATCTCAACAATATTAACTCCGATAGACAGTTGTTGTCTTTCTGTGCAGATAGCTTGTCTATCCGTTTGTTTATAGGTTACGATTTAGATGAAACTCTGCCATGTCATTCAACCTTATCAAGAACTAGAGCTTTGTATGGAGAAGATATATTTATCAAGATATTTCAACAAGTATTACAGCTGTGTATTGCTAAACAAATGGTAGCAGGTAAACGCCAATGTATAGATAGTGCTTTTGTAAAAGCCAATGCAAGTATGGATAGCTTGGTAGAAAAAGAAGTGTTAGAAGATGTATCTACATATGCCAATGAATTAGATGAAAATAGTGAGTTCAAAGTAAAAAAGGAAGTAAAACAATTAGTAGAGCGACATCATAAATGGAAAGCAGAAGCGTATAAAAAGATGCCAGGTCATGTGGTTAATCCAAAGCAGTTAGATGAACATGGCAAACCCATACGCCCAAAATTTGTGAGCAATCACACCCATTATAGCAAAACAGATGCAGCTGCAAGAATATCAACCAAACCAGGCAAACCACGACAATTAAACTACTTAGCACAAGTAAGTGTAGACGACAAAAATCATGTAATAACAGGAGCATTAGCAGATTATGCCAACAAAAAAGATAGTGATTGCTTAGAGCAAATAGTTAATCAAACACAAACAAATTTACAACAAAACCATATTACGATAGCAGAAGTAATAGCCGATGCTGGATATAGCAGTGGCAAAGCATTGAAATATTTAGAACAACAAAACATAACAGCATATATTCCTAACTTTGGACAATACAAAGCAGAAAGAGTTGGCTTTAGATATAATGCAACAGAAAACCAGTACGAATGCCAACAAGGCAATAGAGCTATACTAAAGTACAAAGGCATAAAAACAGATAGCAAAGGATATGAAAAAAAACAATATAGAAGCAGTGAGAGCGATTGTAAAGATTGTCCATTAAGAGCAAACTGTTGTGGCAAAGTAACCAAGTTTAAAAAGATAGAAGACAGCATAGACAAACCCTACTACGACAGAATGCATGAACGACTTACACAAAATGCAAGCTATGCCAAACGCATGATACGCAAGCGAAGCAGCACAGTAGAACCAGTATTAGGTACGCTGATAAACTTTAGAAACATGAAGCGAGTCAATACACGAGGCATAGCATTAGCCAACAAACATGTACTACTAGCCGCCATGACTTACAACTTACAGAAGTACTTAAAGTTTATTACCCAAACTAGAAAAACAGCCATAAAAGCAATAGAAATAAGTCAAAAAACACTAAAAAACAACATAAAAAGCTTATTTTTTTAACATTTTTGTACCAGTAAGCTACTAAAAGCACCACACAAAAATATTAAACCCAAAATACATTTTACATAAATAAGTATATGTAATAGTGTATACTTATAATTTTTAGCATTTTTTATCCAGTTGTGCAACGGGCACTGTTGTTGTGCTCTTTTATTAATATACTCGTCCATTAATGACTTTAATTTTAGAAAACCAACCCTTTTCATAGACACCATCGGGAGCTAATTTACCATTAAGCCAAACAGGACTTCCTTTTCCAATCCCATTGATTCTATTTCCACCAACTTCAATCGATTGTCCATTATTTTGATTGTACTTTTCGATGTAGTATTCCATCTTTATTTTGCTACTAACTATTTGGTATGCAATCGCACGACCTTTGAGTATGTAGAAACCATCCTCTACATTTTTGTGGCTTATCCTTACCTCTGTGTTTCCTGAATAGCCTAAGTCCTTAATAATTTGAAGTATTCTGTTATCAGATAGTTCCAATTCCTTTTCATACCGTATTTTACTGGATTGGGTGTCTTGTCTATATTGACTTTGATTCGATTGAGAAGAACGCCATTCTTCTTGTTGGATTTTGAATTTGAAGTGTTTATATAATTCGTTGTATGTTTTATTTGATAAGGTTAATGTTGATTTAACGACCCGACCTATGTTTGAATTTTCAGCAACTAATTCAAAGGTCATAGCTGGATTAAGAAAATCTTTTATCTTGTATGTTTTGCTGTCAATTGAATTTACTTCTCCAAAGGGGTTTAGATTAACTTTATCTGCATTAATAGTTTTCCAATTAAAGGTAATTTCCTTGTCATATTCGAATTCACTTAAGTTAGACTTAAAGTATTCAATTTCAGGATGAAAATTCACTCCTCTATTTTGCTTAGGAGAAAATGTATTGTTGTTTTTATATTCGAAGTCATAGTTTTTTCTCTTTGAATCGTCTATAAGCACTTCGTAAGCCTCTTGAATATCCTTAAACCGTTCGTTAAAAAAGTCATCCATTTCATTTTTATCAGGATGAAATTTCATCGATAGTTTTCGATACGCTTTTTTTATTTCTTCTTTGGAAGCAGATGGCTTTATTCCAAGTAAATAATAATAATCCTTCATTTACTTTATCTAGATTTTTAATTGAACACAACGGAGGGCGGATTTGCGAAGTCCTGAAGCGTGTAACGAAGTTACACAAAGCGAAAGGATTTTGCAAATCCGCTGATGTGTTGAAGGTCGTAGCGACAGCGAAGACCGTTCGACGCATCAGCGGATGTAATCCGCCCTCCGATGTGCAAAAGACGCAGCGGTAGCGGAGACTTTTGCACATCACCCAAATATACGCAATAAAATAACTTGCGTATACTTTTTTACTAAAAATATTTTTTGTTTATAATGTTTTTATTCTCAATACTATATAAAAGATATGTTTTTGCTTATTTTAAATATCCTTGCAATTTATAACTTGCGTATTTTTCATTAAAATACTTAAAATACGCAAGTTTTTTTTAGAACATTTAAACCGTATGGTAAGCTATATGTTGTTTTATTAACTATTGTAGTTAGTCTATAATTTAACAATAATATTTTATTATAATATGTAAATGTGGCAACTAATATAAAAATCATTAGTACAACAAATCAATGTCGCCTGCTCCTTGTCGTACTATTATTGGTTCGGTTTCGGTACAATCTACAATGGTAGATGGAATTAATCCACCAATGCCACCGTCTATTACTATGTCTACTACATTTTCGTAGCGTTCATAAATTGCCATTGGGTCGGTAATGTAATCTATAATATCGTCTTCGTGATGAATTGATGTTGTTACAATTGGATTGCCTAGTTGTTGTACTATTGCTAGTGGAATTTTATTATCTGGTACACGAATACCTATAGTGCGTTTGTTGTTTTTAAATAATTTTGGTACTTGATTATTGGCTTTTAAAATAAAGGTAAATGGTCCTGGCAAACATCGTTTCATGCGTTTGTAAGTTGGCGTATCTACATTTACGGTAAAATCAGTGATGTGACTTAAGTCATTACAAATAATAGAAAAATTAATTTTATTGGGTTTAATTCCTTTGATAGCACAAATTTTTTCTATAGCAGATTTGTTATAAATATCGCAACCTAATGCATATACTGTATCTGTTGGATAAATTACTAGACCACCTTTTTTTAAGCAGTCTACTACTTGCGTTAGTTTTCTGTCATCTATATTGTTCTCAAAAATTTGTAATAGCATTATTTATTGTTTGATTGAAATAGCTCATCTAATCCACTATTAAAAATAGTAATTGTTTTTTGAATATCTGCTTCTGTATGTGCTGCAGATACAAATCCAACTTCATAGCCAGATGGACCAATATAAATACCATTGTCTAACAAGTAATGGTATAATTGCTTGAACAAAGACATTTTTCCTGCGTTAATGTGTTCTGCTTTTGTAAGCTGTGCCATATCAGAAAAAGCAAACCAAAATATTGAACCAACATGATATATGGTTACTTCGTATGCTTTATTATTGATGTGATTTTGAATTCCATCGACTAAAATTTGTGTTTTTCTATTCAATTCATCATAAAAACCTTCTTTAAAACATTGCTTTAACTGAGCTAAACCAGCTGCCATTGCCACAGGATTTCCACTAAGTGTTCCTGCTTGGTAAACATCACCTTCTGGCGAAATATGTTTCATAATATGATGATAAGAAGCGTAAGCACCAACGGGCATTCCACCACCAATAATTTTTCCGTAAGTAATAATATCTGGTTGAATGTTATACAAACCAGCAGCACCAGCAAAATGCACTCTAAATCCAGAAATAACTTCATCGAAAATGAGTAATATATTGTTTTCTAAGGTGATGTCTCTTAAAAATCGTAGAAACTCACCACCTTGAATTAACAAGCCATTGTTTGCAGGAATTGGTTCAATAATTACTGCTGCAATATCATCTTTTAACTCGTTGATACAATTGGTAACTGCATCTTTATCGTTTAAAGGCAAAACAATAGTTTCGGCAGCAAAAGCAGCAGGAACACCAGCAGAGGTGCTTTCGCCAAAAGTTACCAAGCCAGAACCAGCTTTAACCAATAAGCTATCAGAATGACCATGATAACAACCTTCAAATTTGATGATTTTATTTTTCTTGGTATATCCTCTTGCTAAACGCAGTGCAGACATTACGGCTTCTGTACCTGAACTAACAAAACGAATTTTTTCTACATAGTAATTATTTTCGATTATAAATTCTGCTAATTCATTTTCTTGTTCGGTTGGTGTACCAAAAGAAGTTCCGTTGGCAACAGTTGTTTGTATTGTTTTTACAATAGCATCGTTGGCATGACCAAGAATGAGTGGTCCCCAAGAACAACAATAATCTATATATTCATTATCATCTACATCGTAAATTTTTGAACCAACGCCTTTTTTTATAAAAATAGGTGTTCCGCCAACAGATTTAAATGCTCTAACAGGAGAATTTACACCACCTGGCATTAATGTTTTTGCTTTTTCAAATAAGATTTTAGATTTCTCAATATTCATATTATTCATTTATTTTTGGTATAGATATATAAAATATAGTATAATTATCGACTTGTGTTTCAAACCAAATTCTTCCGTCCATTCGTTCTATAATATTTTTACAAATAGCTAAACCTAATCCAGTTCCTGAAGATTTTGTAGTAAAGTTTGGTTCAAATATTTTTTCTACTTGATGTTGTTCAATGCCTTTTCCATTGTCTTCAATACTCAATAAATAATTATCTTCTTTTTCTATTAATGTAATAGTTATAATTCCGTTTTCGTTTTCAGGAATTGCTTGTATGGCATTTTTTATAATGTTGGTACAAACTCTCAACCACTGATTATTATCGCCAAGTGCATAGCATGGTTTGGTAGGTAATTGTAGATTGATTGTTATGTTTTCGGTTTCGCTAAACAAATCGGCAGTAGAAATGATAGCAGGCAATAGGTCGATTTTTTCTTTTTCTGCTTTTGGCATTTTAGCAAAATCGGAAAAGGCAGAAGCAATATCTGTAAGGTTGTCTATTTGTTCAATTAGTCGTTGACTTACTTTTTTGGTGAGTGCTTTTACATCGTCGCTATCATCTAACAAAGCTCTTTGCAAGTGCTGAATGCTTAGTTTCATTGGTGTTAGCGGATTTTTTATTTCGTGTGCTACTTGTTTTGCCATTTCTCTCCAAGCACCTTCTCGTTCTGTTCTAGATAAGAGTTTTGCACTTTTTTCTAATTCTGCCAACATTAAATTGTACTGTTTTACCAATAAACCAATTTCGTCATCTCTGTTCCATTCTAAAGGAACATTCTTTTTGTTGAGTCGTACTTGCTGTAATTTATCTGCAATAATAGATAGTGAGTTGGTAATGCTTCTTGATAAAAATACTGCTGCTACTGATGATATTATTAGTAATATAACTAATACATTTATTAATGATACGAGGAAATAAGATATTTCTGCTCTAAAATTTTTATCTCTACTGTAGTACGGAAATTGTAGATAAGCCAGTGTTTTCCCATCAACGGAAATGGCTGTGTATGCACTAACATAGTCTAAGTTGGCAATGTGTTCATCTTGTATATATCTTGATTTGTACAAGTAGTTGAGATTGTAGAAAGCATCTTCATTTATTTTGTTGGACAAGAGTTTGGTTTTAAAAATTTCTGGTTGAGAACTTGCCATTAAATCGCCTTGTGCATTGTATGCATTGATGTCGATTCCAAAAATATCAGACCGCTGTTTTAGTCGATTGTTGAGTACCCAATCGTAAGTATTGTTGCCATAAGTTGGATAATATTCATTAAAAAGTTGTTTGAAGTTTTTAGTAACGACTATAATATTGCCTGTTAATTTTTGATTGTAATGATTTTTAAATTGATTATTAAAATATACGAAAGAAATTATTCCTATAAATATTAATGCTAAAATAAGTAAAAACAACATTGCATTTTGTATTTGCTTTTGTAGTGTGTTGTTGATAAAGAAGTCTTTGATTGCTGTGTCTATCCAAAGATGATAAGATAAACCTAAGAAATCTATTAGTAATAATAATATTAGAATAAATAGAAAAATAAATGAAAAAATTGCAAATGTAATCCATAGTGATTTTATTGGTTCTGAAATGACTACTACTTTATTGTCATTAAAGTTAATACTATGAATATAATTGTTTTTTATATCTCTGATGTATTCTGTTGTATGCTTGTCTTCGAAATTATAGACTAAACTGTATTCATAATCACCAGATTGTTTGATGAGTTTATTTTTACTATAGATGGCGTAGGAGAAATTTTCGAACTCTTCATCGTAGTACTTTTTATCGTTCATTAATAACTCTGGATATGCACTATAAGTATTTAAAATTCTAGGTATAAACTCTACAAATAAATTTCCAACTAAAGTAGAATCTGCAATTATTTCGTATTTGCCAATGTATTTTTCTCCAGTTTCTTTTAATGGAACATAGTACATGTTGCTAGAAATAGTGTCGGTATTTTTGTTGTTAATTAATTTATTAAAATATTCATTTGATTTGATAACTGCTCCTTTGATTGGATTGTTCTGCATATCGAATGCATAAACATTAATTAAATATATTTTTGAAAATGATTTAAAATATCGTTCTACTCTATTTTCTAAATCGAAGTTGAAAATGTAAGGATTTTGAAAGTATTTTATAATAAAGTTATCATTTAGCAACTCTTGTTCAATTTCTGCCAATTCAAATTCTTCGCCATAATCTCGTTCTGTGTTTAATGCTCTTAGTTGATGTTTTCGTATATTAAATTCTTTTTCATTAGAATTATTTACAATTAAAACCGTAGTGAATACAGAAATAAAAGCAATCATTATTAAAGACGAAATGAAATAATACTTCTCTGAAATTTCATTTTTCAAATAAAAGATAAAAATAAAAGTGATGTTCCACAAAACAGTAAATCCAGCAAATTTTAACGATGAAAACTCATTGAAATAGTAAAAAATAAAGGAAATAATGACATTAAATAATATGGTGTAGTAAATAATGTTTTGTTTTCTTTCTATAGAAAAAATCCAATTTAAAATTTGTATTACAATGATAAAAGTTAAGCCAATTACAAATAATCCAACATAAGTAAATACATCAAGCGTGTTGTACTGATAAAAATTAAAGTTAATGGTTGAGTTGTGTACAATATTACTAATTACTAAAAGTTGTATGTAGTATAATATTATTGGAAATATTATTATTAAATTGTTTTTATTTGTTTTTTTTATCCAATTGGCTTCTATATTTCTGATGAAAGAAAACGACCAAACTATTAGCAGTAAATGTATTAGTAAAGTACCTAAACTATGTCCGTAAAACTTTGAAGAATACAGTGTTTCTGAAAATAAAGTACTGTTTTGCGTAAATGAAAATATTGGAAACTGGTTAAACAAACACTCTATAAATACTACTGATAAAAATAAAATAAGTAGTGCTTGTTTGGTATGCCTTTCACGAAAAAGTAATCGTATCCATTGCGTTAAGTAAATAATTAATAATATAATTAATAATATTTCTAATATTTGTAAAAATGTGTTTACATAACCTTTAGAAGTATTGTCGGCTACTATAGAAAATAAATAAGTATTGTTTGAAGTATAAATGGGTAGTGTGCCTTTGTCTTTTTTAAAAGTAAGTCCAATTTTTTTAAATATATTTTTTTTAAAGGCATATCCAGAATGCAAATATTTATTTTCAATAGGATAGTTGTAGTAAATAGGAATTGCCATTAATGCATCAATAGAATCATTAATATTTCTAAATATATTTAAATAATAACCATTTCCTGTTTTAAAGAACTGCAAATTTTCTTCTTTGTAGTACGATGCATTTTTTATACTAATTTCATTACTCGACCAATACCATAAATTATCATTTTTAAATACAAAAAGTGCTATATTCTCTTTGTTATATCTGTTACCAATATCGTATAAATATTGATAATTATTTGAGTTTTTTATAAATGTGTTACTTTCTAATAATTTTAAAGCTCTATATTCTTTTTTATTAATGATATTTTCGAGCTGTGTTTTAGCACCTTTTAAGTTGGCTTTACTAGAAAAAAAATAATCTACAAAACCAATAGTACCAATTAAAAACAACAGCACTGCTATTGCAATAATTAGGAATTGATTTTTTGTAGTCGCTTTTTTCATTTTAATCGTACTGTTTTGCTTGTTGCCAAAGTGCTTCTAATTCAGCAATAGACATATCTTGTAAATTTAAATTATTTTTGTTGCTGTTGTTTTCCATCCACTGAAATCTTTTGATGAATTTTTTGTTCGTTTTTTCTAAAGCAGCTTCGGCATCTATGTGTTTAAATCTTGCCAAATTAATAATAGAGAATAAAACATCGCCTAATTCGTCTTCTATTTCATCAGTATCATTGTTTTGTAAAGCAATTTTTAGTTCGCTTAGTTCTTCATGAATTTTCTCAAAAACCTGTTCGCTATTGTCCCAATCAAAACCAACTTGCTTTACTTTTTCTTGTACTCTTTGTGCTTTATTCATTGCAGGCAAACCATTTGGCACGCCTTCTAAAATAGATTTTTTACCTTCTTTTAGTTTTAACTGTTCCCAATTTCGTTTTACTTCTTCTTCATCAGCAACTTCAACATCTCCATAAATATGTGGATGCCTAAAAATTAGTTTTTCGCAAACACCATTTAAAACTTCTGCTACTGTAAACTCATTTTGTTCTTGAGCAATTTTACTATAAAAAACCAAATGTAGAAATAAATCGCCTAGCTCTTCTTTAATTGCTTTACTATCATTTTCTAAAATGGCTTCAGAAAGTTCGTAAGTTTCTTCTATGGTTAATTTTCGCAACGATTGAGTCGTCTGCTTCATATCCCAAGGACATTTTGCTCGTAAATCGTTCATAATTTCCAATAATCTTTCAAAAGCAATAGCAGATTCCGACATATTTTTTTTCACAAATCTACTACTCTTATCACAAATGTTTAAATTAGAGTTCAATTATGAAAGGATTTGTTCTATTCGGCATCAAAAATTTTAATCTTTGGCATCAATTATTGTTTATTGCTTTAATTGAATGTTTGATTGCTGCCATGCTATTCTTATTTCAAATTCACGACGAAAGAGCATATGCTTATATGTTTACTGGTTTGTTGATTTATGTAATTATGAATCCGTTTTTTATGTATAAACAACAGTATAGCAAACCAGTATATATAGTGTTTTCGGTAGTTATTTTTATTTTGATTATACTAGCAATAATTAGTGTAGGCAATTTGCTTACAGGTAATAAAATAACTCATTTTCAAGAAATAATGATTATGCTTTATAGTGTTTCCTTTTTTTATTTTAGTATTTATATGGTATCATTTGTGTTTATGTTTATTGTAAACATGCTCGAAAATTTAGACCAAAAATAATGAATAATAAAGTAATACGAAATATTATTATATTGGCATTTATTTCATTAACAGGAATAATTTTCACACAAATTTTTTGGGTAAAACAAATGCTCGATTTAAAAGAAAACGAGTTTGAAAATAATTCACTAATGGCACTTCGCGGAATTGCATTAGACATCATCAAAGAAACCAATGATGATAAAGTTTATTTTAGAATAGAATCACCACAAATAAATACAAAAACTATAGAATTTAGTGAACCAATTAAAATAATAGACTTTTTAAATGTTGTGCTTGCTAATTATAAACAACAAAAAATAAGTAGTGTAATAGAGTATAATATTTATAGCAAAAACAAACAGATAGAACACAGAACACTACAACTCAACAAAAAATACAATTCGCTAAAAAAAGTAGACTACTATTTTGTAGATAAAATAGAAATCATATATCTCAAAAAAATATCATTTTACTATGATGAAGATTTGCGTTTACTACTATTCTTTTCTGTAGTACTAATTATTGTACTCGGATTTTTTGCTTATACCATCAATGTCATTTTAAGACAAAAACAACTCTCAGAAATTAAGACCGATTTTGTAAACAACATGACACACGAATTTAAAACACCAATTGCAACTATAGAGTTATCTAGCAATGTTTTAATGAAAGACGACATCATCAACAATCCAACACGATTAAAAAATTATGCAACCATTATTAGAGATGAAAACAAACGACTAAAAAAACAAGTAGAAGCAGTTTTACAAGTATCTCAGCTAGAATCAAAACAAATACAATTAGATTTAACAAACATTAACCTACACGAAATCATTACTACTGTTAGCAAAAACTTTAAACCACGACTTACAGAACTAGAAGGGACACTTCAGCTACAATTAAATGCAACAAACTGCGTTATACAAGGAGATGAAATGCACATTAAAAATATTATTTTTAACTTGCTAGACAATGCCATTAAGTATTGCGACAAAAAACCAAGTATAATGATCAATACTCAAAATATAGACCATCAAATAAAAATTTCAGTAGCAGATAACGGAAAAGGCATACCTAAAGAAATTCAAGGCATGATTTTTGAAAAGTTTTATAGAGTAAGTAGTGGCAATATTCATGATGTTAAAGGGTTTGGTATTGGTTTATTTTATGTAAAGAATATGGTAAAACGACACAATGGAAAAATAGAAGTAAGTAGCAATATAAATGAAGGTTCTACATTTTCATTATGGTTTAATACAATTAAGAGTTATGACAATAGATAAGAACAATAAAAGTAGTAACATATTATTAGTAGAAGATGATCCAGCTTTAGCGTTCACAATAAAAGATCAGCTAGAAGAATATGGTTACACCGTAAAACATTGTAACAACGGAATAGATGCAGAAAGAACCATCTTTAAAAATAAATTCGATATGTATTTACTTGATGTAATGTTGCCAAAAAAAGATGGATTTACACTAGCCAAAGAACTTAGAGATTTACAGGACAACACACCAATTATATTTCTTACAGCCAAAGAGCTAAAAGAAGATATTTATAAAGGATTTGCTGCTGGTGGCGATGATTACATTACCAAACCATTCGAAATGCAAGAACTTATATTTAGAATGGAAGCCATTTTAAAAAGAACTAGAAATAAAGAACCAGAAATAAAAGTCTTTAATATAGGCAGTTATGTGTTAGATGCAGCCAATCTTACACTTACATTAAATGATGAAGAAAAACAACTCACCAAAAAAGAAGCTGGATTACTAGAAATAATGGCAAAAAACATCAACATACCAATAAAAAGAGAAACCATGCTTAAAAAAATATGGCGAGACGATAGTTATTTTGCAGGAAGAAGTATGGATGTATACATCACCAAACTAAGAAAATATTTAAAAGAAGATACTTCTGTAGAGATACAAAATGTACATGGCGTTGGTTTTAAACTAGTTGAATTAGAAAAAAACAGCTAAAAATATTTGTTTTATTAAATGATATACCTATTTTTAGCTAACCAAAAGAAATTATTCAATGAAAAAAAGAATTTTAGCAATCGTATTTATGACCTTAAGTATTGTTGCATTAAACACAAGTTGTAAAAAAGTAGAAGCAATTGCTCCAACAGAAACACAAACTCAATTGTCTTCTCAATTAGCTAATGACGATGCTTTAGTAGAAGCTATTGTAGCAGCAAAAGATTTGTATGTTAATATGAATCAAGAGTTATTAAACAACGATGTAGCAATAGCAAGACTTAAAAATATAATTGATAAAATGAATGCAGGAACAGCAAGTACTGCAGAAATACAAGAAGCAACAGACTTACTAGGTATGAGCTATGATGATTTTATAGCAAGATTAAAAGTTTTTGGAACAAGTTTAGCAGGTTTAGCAAACAAGTATCCAGAATTATCTAAAATGGATCAAACACAATTACAAGATGTATTTGCAACTGCAATCAAAGAAAATCCGTCTTTACAACAAGAATTAGGTACTCCAGCATTAATAAATGGTAGAGTACAAGCTTGTCCTTTAAGAGATATTTGCAATTTAGCAGTTACACTTACTAATCTTTTTGCAGGACAAACGATATGTGCAGCAATAGGCGTTACAACAATTCCAGTAGTAGGCGGTTTGTTGTGTCAAATAATATTACAATTAGGCGTTGCAATACTAACAGGTATTTGTAATGCACTACCATGTTAAACCTTATCTCATCCAATAATAGTTAGTAGTAAAAGTCGTCTTTTTTAAGGCGACTTTTTTATTTTATTGATTATAGAATACAGAGTTCAGTAAACATATAATTCTTATTGGTACTTACCTACGATAAAAAGTACCTTATATCAATAAACAACTTATTATGCTCTCAAATTACGCATTAGGTGCTTTTTATATCATGAGTTGTACACATAGTTACATTTCATGCTGCTAGTTCTAAATAGGAATTGCATAGTACTTCAACTTTATTAGCACTAACTTTTAAGTAGTAAAGCGTGGTGTAGCTACGCAATCTTAAATTGAAGACCTATTTTTTCTAATGCGTAATTTAAGTGCTATACTTATAAATGGTGATTTTCACCTATTAATGATAATTTTAATATTGTTGGCGTAGTTTTGTGCTATGTCTAGCAAAGAAAAAGAGTACGAAGTAAGTGAACATTCTTACTTTATGGCGTATTATCATGTTTGGATTAAGTTGTTTTGGCGAAACAAAATTGCTCAATCTAGATATAAAATGGCAGCTAAAATTTGGTTGTTTTGCACTTTGGCTCAACCGTTTCAATTACTACAACGATTGTTATTTAATGGACGAATTAAAAAAGTAGATTTAAAACAATATCCGCCATTATTTGTTATTGGACATTGGCGAAGTGGAACAACACATTTACACTATATTTTATCGAAAGACAAGCAGTTTGATTTTTTAACCAATTATCAAGCAATGTTAATGAACATTAGTTTGATTGGTAGAACTTGGTTGAAAGTTTTATTGACGCCTTTAATGCCAGATAAAAGACCACAAGATAATATTCAATTGCATCCTGATTATCCATCGGAAGAAGAACAACCGTTTACGAGTTTGTCGATACATACTGGTGGACAAGTGTTTTATTTTCCTAGAAATATTAGTTACCACGATAAGTATCATACTTTTAAAGGTGTAACTCGATATGAAAAACGACGATTTGTAAAAGAGTATACGCATTTGCTAAAAACAATAGCTTACTTAAACAGTGGAAAGAAGCCATTGTTATTGAAAAATCCACACAACACTGGTAGAGTTAAAGAATTGAAAGAAATTTTTCCTGATGCCAAGTTTATATTTATTCATAGAAATCCGTATGAAGTGTATCGCTCTATGCAACATCATTATAAAAAAATGATTGGCTCGCAATTTTTGCAAGAGCTGAGTGAAGCAGAGATACATGAACGCATTTTATATAGCTACGAAACCATTATGCAAAAATATATTGATGATGCGAAGCAGTTGCCTAAGCATCAGCTAATTGAAATTGCTTATACTGATTTAGAAGAACAACCAATGCCAACAATTGCAAAAGTTTATGAGCAACTAACGATTGCCGATTTTGATAAGGTTGAAACAGCAATGAGTAGTTATATTGCATCGTTAGGTGAGTATCAGAAGAATGAGTTTAAAGCACTGCCTGCAAATGTAATTCAAGAAATTAATATAAGATGGCAGTTTGCATTTAAGCAATGGAATTATGAGATGGTGCATAGTTAATAAACTATTCCATTTCTAAAGAAATAGAAATTATACTAAAATCTCCTAAAATTTCAAAAATTTGGAGATTTTGACATTAAATTTATTACTTTTACTAAAATCTCCTAAAATCTCAAGAATTAGGAAATAATTGTTTTTTATGAAAAAAATTGAACAAGCACCTATTTGGTATGAAAATAAACTTTTTTCTGAAGCAAATAATTTTAGTAAAAGTCCAGAAATTAATGAGTTTGTCCAAAAAATAAACGATGATTATTTATACTGGGATAAAGTAAAATATAAAAAAGCACCAATTTCAATTAATCCAGAAGTTCTTTGGTCTGTAGTAAAGATGAGTAGAATTTTTTCTAAGAAAATAAATTTTGCAAATTATTCGTTTGAATATAATATAACTAACAGTATACAAAAAGGATTACACGAGTTTGACTTAAACTTTGGTGGAAATTTGAGTTCAGATGCCATTATTACAGAAAATGATAAAAAAAGATATTTAATTAACTCAATTATGGAAGAAGCGATTGCCTCTAGCCAAATTGAAGGAGCTGTAACCACTAGAAAGAAAGCAAAAGAAATGCTCAGAAAAAACAAGAAACCTAAGAGTAAATCTGAGCAAATGATTTTAAATAACTATAATACAATTAAGCATATTTTAGAAATTAAAGATAAACCTATAACTCAGCAAAGAATATTAGAGATTCATAAATTAATAACTTATAACACACTAGATAATGAAATGCATGAAGGAACTTATAGAGATTCTAATGAAATAAATGTAGTTGATGTAATTGATGGTGAAATAATGTATACACCACCTTCTTTTGAGTATATAGACAACTTAATGAATGATTTGTTTGAGTTTTTTAACACTAATAATTCAACTAACTTTATACATCCTATAATTAAAGGTTCTATAATACATTTTATGATAGGATTTATACATCCATTTGTAGATGGAAATGGAAGAACAGCAAGAGCTTTATTTTATTGGTATTTATTAAAAAATGGATATTGGCTAACTGAATATCTATCTATTTCTCGTTTAATTGTAAAAAGTAAAACACAGTATGCATTAGCTTATTTATATACAGAAATAGATGATAATGATTTAACTTATTTTATAAATTATAAGATAAAAACATTGCAACTTGCATTTGATGAATTGAAAAATTATATTAATCGGAAAATTAAGGAAAAAAAGAAACTTGCCGATTTTCAGAAAATAGAGAATATTAATGAAAGACAGGCGTATATTTTAAAATGGCTATATGATAACTCGAACTTAATTTTAACAGTAAATGAGATTCAAAATAGGTTTAGCATTTCTAATCAAACTGCTAGAACAGATTTAACTGAGTTAGTAAAACTAGGTTTTTTAGTAGAAAAGAATGCAAATAAAAAATCTAAAGTATTTTTTAAGGTCGATAATTTTGAGCAATTAATTCAGCAACAGAAAATCTAATCCAAAACTCTATTCAATTTAAAGTCAATTACATCTAGTGGATTTTTGACTGTGCCTTGTGTTGGTTTTGCTAGTTCGGATTCTTAGATATCTTAGATATATATGTACTAGTATTTTAATTCTTATTGTGAATTTATGATATTTCTTAGATATCATTTTTTATAAAATATACTGTTCCACATTTTAAATAGTTTTAAATACAGATAGAGTGAACATATAAAGAATATTATAATGAGAATTTTGATCCAAAGTTCATTTTTATATTGACAAATAAAGGAAAGAATGCCCTTGTTTTTAAATATACAAAACTGTTCTATGTCTAATAAATCAAATCCCAAATAATATAACAATAATAAAAGGAAAATCAAAACCAAATAAACACCTATTCCTATAAAAAAATAATCAATTAAAACATAACATAAATCTATAAATTGTTTTTTGGAAGTTTTTTTCATGACCTATGACTTGTTGAATAAATTATACAACTCAATTATTGCGTAGGAATTGAGATAATAATGAGGAAGGAAAAGTATAATCATCATTTGGAATCCATTCTTTTGTTAAAACAAGTTCTTCATTATATTTTTTAACATTAAACTCTTTATTTATATTATCTATTTTAATTAATATCCAATCTTTACAATTATATTTTTTATTTTTTGGAATAATATATTGTTCTTCTTCTTTATTATTATTTGTATTTTTATATATAGTTATATTGAATTCATTGAAAAAATATTAATAGTTTGTGTTTGTAAAATATAATTTTTATTATTCTATTGGTAGTACCATAGTTTAAAAGTAATACAAATTATATATTTATACTAGTTTTTAAAATTGTAATATAGCATTGGCTATGAGTTTTCACTATTTTCTGATGGATTACAAGGTAGTATTGTTTTAAATTCATCAAAATTTTCATAGGCTAATTCAACCAAATGAATTACTTTTTTGTCGTATAGTTCTATTATGCTTCCAATATTTTCATGAGAATAAAATAGACCACTTATTTCAATTGTAGTATTATGAGTTATCTTTTCAATTTTTTTTATATTAATGTGTTTGGTTTTTATATAGAAAATTGAAAGTGTATTGTCTTTTATAATAAACTTAGGATACCATATGAAAAAATATTTATATAATATCCAAATAATAAAATAAAGCATTCCTAAAAACAATACAATAAACATAATTAATACAATAAGAGCTGAAAGCAAATAACCTTTATTAATTCCGTCTAAAATAGTATATAGTAGATAACCTAGACAAACAACATAAACAGAAAAGATAATATAGGAACTATGTCTTATTTTATACTTACTATGAAAAATATTATTTTGATTATTTAACTGACGAATCATAGTATTTTTCTAGTGTATTATAGTTTATAAAAGTAGTACATCTTATATATTTATTGTATGAACTTCAAACTTTTAATAGTTTTGAGATTTCAGAGGTTGCTACTTACAATTCATTATTTACAATATAAGAAAAATATGCAAATAATAATGATGAAATAAGATAAAATAAATAAATCATTTTTTTCTTTAAGATAATGCCTTGCAAGCCATAGATAAATACTGGAATAACCAGATATATAAATATTTACTATTATTTAGTTTGAAAAAAATTACTTTTCTATACTCTTTCTATTATAGTAGTAACGCCCATACCACCACCAACACAAAGTGTAGCTAAACCAGTACTCTTATTGCTTCTTTCTAGTTCATCAACTAGAGTACCTAATATCATTGCACCTGTTGCTCCAAGTGGATGACCTAATGCAATTGCTCCACCATTTACATTTAATTTTTCATCAGGTACTTCAATATCTCTTTGTAATCTCAAAACAGCAGAAGCAAATGCTTCGTTCATTTCTACCAAATCAATATCGTTGATTGTCATACCAGCTTTTTGTAGTGCAATTTTAGAAGCAGGACCAGGACCAGTAAGCATAATAGTTGGTTCGGTAGAAGTAACTGCAACCGATACTATTTTGGCTCTAGGTTTTAAACCTAATTTTTCGCCAATGGCTTTAGAACCAATTAAAACTAAAGCAGCACCATCTACAATGCCAGAAGAATTTCCTGGTGTATGCACATGATTTATTTTTTCTAATTCTGAATATTTTTGAAGTGCTACGCTATCGAAACCCATTTCTCCCATCATTTGGAAAGATGGATTTAATGAAGCTAAACCTTCCAATGTAGTATCTGGTCTGTTGAATTCGTCTTCAGCTAGAATCGTTAATCCATTAATATCTACTATTGGTACAATAGATTTATTAAATCGACCTTCTTGCTTAGCAATTGCTGCTAATTGTTGTGAACGCAGTGCATACTTATCACAAGCTTCTCTAGAAAAACCTTCTACAGTTGCAATTAAGTCGGCACTAATTCCTTGAGGAACAAAATCGGTTTTATTGTTGACTTGCATATCTAAAACCCAAGGACCACCATCCATTCCCATTGGTACTCTACTCATTGACTCAACACCACCTGCAACAATTAAATCTTGCCAACCAGACCGAACTTTCATCGCAGCCAAATTAACGGCTTCTAATCCAGAAGCACAAAAGCGATTGAGTTGAAAACCTGGAACTGTCTGAGACCAATCTGCGTACAAAACTGCTGTTTTAGCAATATTGCCACCTTGGTCGCCAATAGGTGTAACGCAACCAATAATTACATCTTCTACAAAAGCCGTATCTAGATTATTTCTTTTTTCTAGTGCTTTTAATTGTTGTGCTAAAAGTGTAACTGGCGTAACTTCATATAAGCTGCCATTTTTTTTGCCTTTTCCTCTTGGAGTTCTAATACAATCGTAGATATATACTTCGTTCATCGTAATAATTTAATACGATTAAAGATATAAAAAAGTATTGGAATTTATACTATTGAATATTGATGATTTTGTAATCAATATTTAAAATAACTAAGTGTATTTAAAATAAAATATAGTGATAATTAAAATATAAACTAAAAATATTTTAGTTAATAAAAAAAATTATTGACTAAACGCTAAGTTGTTGTGTAATATTTCTTCATAGAGAAAATTTGAAAATCTAACATTTGAAGCATGACCTGGTTTGTAGCAAATGAGTTTTCCTCGCCAATAGGTTTGCGTAAGTGCTAAATCACCTATAACATCTAAAATTTTGTGTCTTGCTGCTTCGTTATCAAAACTTTGATTTAATGGATTGAGTATACCTTTTTCAGGTATAGAATTGATAGGTTGATTAAAAGTATCTGCTATCCATTGAATTTTATTTTTGCTTAATGGAATTTCTGAATAAATTAATGCATTATTAATACTTCCACCTCTAATTAATCCGTTGTTGTATAAAAAATCTATTTCGTGTAAGAAACAAAAAGTTTTGGCTGGTGCAATTTCTGTGTAGTATTCGTCTAAGCTATTTAAAACAGCAAACTGATTGTGTATTAATTTTGAAGGATAATCAATTAAGCAAGTAACAGAAAATTCATTGTGTGGCATAAACATGTACTCTGCATCAGTAGCATCATCTTTCCATACTATATAATTTTTAATAACAAACTCTTTTTTTGCTTCGTTGAGTTCTATAGTACCAACTTGATTAATGGCATCGATAATTGGTTTGGTACTTCCATCTAAAATTGGTATTTCGTCATTGTCAACTTCTATGATAACATTATCAACTTCTAAACTATACAAAGCAGATAGTAAATGTTCAATAGTAATTATAGATATATTATTATAGGTTATAGTAGTACTTCTATTAGTGTTTGTAATATATTTTGGAGAACAAGGTATTTTTTGATTGACATCTGTTCTATGAAAATTTATTCCAGTATTTGCAGCTGCTGGTAAAAGTGTAACTGTTGCTTGATGTCCAGAATGTAAGCCAACACCAGAGAATTGTATAGGTTTAATTAAGGTTTTTTGTTGTAGCATAAGTAAACAAATATAAGTAATTATTTATTTTTATTCTTTTCTTCTAAAGTACTTAGTCGTTTAATAATATCTGGAAGTTGCTTAAAGTAAACCGACGATTTAAAATAATCTCGCATATTAAAAGCTGGCGAACCTGATAAAACTAAATTTTCTTGTTTTATACTTTGTGCAATACCACTTTGTGCATTAATTTTTGTATATGGTGCAATAGTAATGTGACCTACAAATCCAACTTGTCCACCAATCATACAATGATGACCAATAATAGTACTACCAGCAATTCCTGTTTGTGCAGCAATAACAGTATGAGCACCAATTACTACATTATGTGCTACTTGAATTAAATTATCCAACTTACAACCTGTTTCTATTATGGTTGAACCAAGAGTAGCACTATCAATAGTACAATTAGCACCAATTTCTACATCATCATTAATAATAACATTGCCTAATTGTGGAATTTTTTTAAAGCTACCATCTTTGTTTGGAGCAAAACCAAAACCATCGCTACCAATAACAGTTCCACTATGAATAATGCAATGATTACCAATAATACAATTATCGTAAATAGTTACATTTGGATAAATAATACAGTCATTGCCAATTTGAACATTTTTTCCAATAATAGTATTTGCACCAATACAACAATTATTACCAATTCTTGCAGATGTATCAATAATTGCTTTGTCGCTAATTGTAGGAATATCTTTTTGTATAAACAAATCTAATATTTGAGCGAAAGCATTATAAGCATCATCTACTAAAATAATAGGTCGTTCAAAGTCTGCTTTAAACAATGCTTTTGTTAAAATGAGAATTCCAGCATTAGAAGTATGTATATAATCAATATATTTTTTATTTCCAATAAAACTGATTTCCTCTTTTGTGGCAATTTCAACTTTATTGGGTAAGTGAATGGTCGTATTGGTATCACCAATAATTTGTCCATTAACGATTAAAGCTAATTCATTTATAGTATATGGTTTCTGATTTAACTGCATAATTATTTTTTAGGATAAGCAATATAGTGTTTGGTAATGGTTTGTGTAATAGATTGTAAATTCCATTCTTTAGAATATTCTGAAATAGGTACAATACTACCATCTTTCTTTAAAATTTTTATGGTTTCTTTACTTGGATTATAAGCATTGTTTTGTGTTGAACCAGCATATACTAAATAAGGAAATGATTCTTTAGAATATTGTTGTTTTAATGCTAAATATTGTTGTTCTGCTACTTGTTCAGATTCATAACTTAAATGAAATAGTTTTCTATTTAAAATAGCATCAGCCAATTGAGCTAAGATTTTATCTTTATTAGTTGACCAAATTTTTAATGCATACATAATATCTATATCATCAATTAAAGTATAATATTTTAAATAATTTTTTCTATTTGGATTTTCAATCAACTTAGCCAAAGGTTTTGATATATTATCAATTGCTTTTATGGCAATAGCTCTTTCTACAGTAGCTTTTAACATTAAATCGGCAACCAACGATGTTTTATGTAAATATACTTGCCAATACATCAATCGTCGTGCAATTAAAAACTTTTCTATCGAATAAATGCCTTTTTCTTCTACTACAATATTGTCATCAACTACATTCAACATATTAATAATACGATCATAGCCAATTACACCTTCACTAACGCCAGTATAAAAAGAATCTCTGTTGAGATAGTCCATTCTATCCATATCTAACTGACCAGAAACTAGTTGATGCAAAAATTTCTTTTTGTACGAATTATTGAATATTTGTAGTGCAATTGCTAATGTTTCGCCAAAAATAGGAATTAACTCTTCTATAATTTTCTTAGAAATAGTTTCATGACTAATATTTTTAACTAATATGTATTCTAAACTATGTGAAAATGGAGCATGACCAATATCGTGTAGTAAAATAGCAACAGTGGCTGCTTCGCTTTCTTTTTGAGTAATTTTAACACCTTTTAATTTTAACACTTCTAATGCTTGTTGCATCAAATGCATAGCACCTAAAGAATGGTGAAAACGGCTATGCGTTGCTCCAGGATACACCATACTACTCAAACCCAATTGTTGTATTCTTCTTAAGCGTTGAAAATAAGGATGTTGAATAATATCATATACTATATCATAAGGAATAGTTATAAAACCATAGACTGGATCGTTAAATATTTTTCTCTTGTTCAAAATTGCTTTTAATCGTTAGATTCTGTTTGATAACAATATTTAATTATTTATCACACAAGATATAAAAAAACGCTTGTATATTGAACCCAAATTATTGAGCATGCAGAAAACTAAAATACTTTGGGCAGATGATGAGATTGATTTGCTAAAACCACAAATTATGTTTTTAGAACAAAGAGGTTATAGTGTTGAAGCAGTAAGTAATGGTCATGATGCTTTGGATAAATTTTCGGCAGAATATTTTGATTTGGTTTTTTTAGATGAACACATGCCTGGAATTTCTGGATTGGAAACTTTGAGTAATATGAAAACAATGAACAAAGATGTTCCTGTTGTAATGATTACCAAGAATGAAGAAGAAAATATCATGGACGAAGCTATTGGTGGACAAATTGCAGACTATTTAATTAAACCAGTTAAACCAAATCAAATTTTATTGTCGATAAAGAAAATTATCGATAAAAAGTCTTTGGTGTCTGAAAAAAACTCAGTGAGTTACAGACAAGAGTTTCAAAAAATTATGATGGAAATTGGTGGCAATATGAATGCTACTGATTGGACAGAATTATATAAAAAATTAATTTATTGGGATATTCAATTAGACAAAATTGACAATGCAGAAATGCGTGATGTTTTTGAGATGCAAAAGAACGAAGCCACTAAAGAGTTCTTTAAATTTATTAATAAAAACTATATTAATTGGTTACAAAAGCCAAATGAAGAAACGCCAACGCTTTCACATACACTATTTAAAAATAAAGTCATTCCACAATTAAGTGATGACTATACTACCTTTTTTATTTTGGTAGATAATCTAAGATATGATCATTATTCTGTGATTGAATCTATACTAAAAGAGCATTTCTTAAAAACATCAGAAGATTTTATGTATAGTATTTTACCTACTACAACACAGTATAGTAGAAATGCTATTTTTTCTGGATTAATGCCATCTGAAATTCAAAAGAAATATGAAGACAAGTGGACATATGATGATGAAAGTGAAGGTAAAAACTTACATGAAGCATTTTTTATGGAAGAACAATTTAAACGATTTGGAATTAATAATAAAATATCATATACAAAAATTACAAACTACAATAATGGTAAGCAATTAGAAGATGATATTTTAAATTTAATGAATAATCAATTCAATGCAATTGTATATAATTTTGTAGATATGTTATCGCATGCAAGAACAGAGATGGAAGTATTAAAAGAAATTGCAAATGATGAAGCAGCTTATCGTTCATTAACTGCATCGTGGTTTGTACATTCACCTTTGTATAATGCATTACTAAAATTGAAAAATAAGAAAGTTAGAATTATTATTTCTTCAGATCATGGAACAATTAGAGTAAAATCTCCAGCAAAAGTAATTGGTGATAAAAATACGACTACCAATCTTCGCTATAAAACAGGTAGAAACTTAAACTTCAATCCAAAAGAAGTAATGGAAGTTAAAAATCCAGATGAAGCATTTTTGCCAAAATCAAATATAAGTTCAAGTTATATTTTTGCCAAAGAAGATTATTTTTTCTGCTATCCAAACAATTATAATTACTACGCTAATTTTTATAAAAATACTTTTCAACATGGTGGAATTTCTTTAGAAGAAATGATAGTTCCAGTTGCTATCTTTGAGTCAAAACCACAATGAAATTATTTGTAGCCAATAGTGTAGATGAACTTGAACCAGTAGCACGATATATTGTAGAAAGATTACAAGACTTTTCTACAGTTTGTTTATTTGGAGAAATGGGTGCAGGCAAAACTACTTTAGTACAAACTATTGCTACAATTTTAAATATCAGAGAGCAAGTAAGTTCGCCAACTTATGCATTGGTCAATTTATATCAATCTTCAATAGGAGATATAGCACATTTAGATTTATTTCGATTGAATAGTGTAGAAGAAGCAGAAGAAATTGGATTAGAAGATTATTTATATAATAATATTTGTTTTGTAGAATGGAGTGACGATTTTGCCGATTTAATGCCAAATAAGCGATTGAATGTGTATATTAGTAAGTTGAATCAACAGTCAAGACAAATTGAAGTTGAAGAAAAACTGTAAAAATGGAGTCAATATTAGAGAAAGTCAAACAAGGTTATGATTTATTTCCTAAAGAAGTCTTAGCCGAAATCAGTAAAGACAACCAACACAATACCATTGGAATTCCAAACGAACAAAACTTTAATGATAATAGAATTGCATTGTCACCAAACTCTGTAGCAGCTTTAATTCATTTCGGATATAAAATAAAAGTAGAACAAGGTGCAGGTCAAAATAACTTTTCTGATGAAGAATACATCAATGCTGGTGCTATGATAGAATCAGATAAAGAAATAGTATATCAATCAGATATATTATTAAAAGTTGCACCAATTCAAGAAGTAGAATTGCCAATGCTACATAAAAATCAAGTAGTATTTTCACCAATATATTTGCCAAAACTCAATAAAATTACACTCAAAACGCTATCCGAAAAAAAGGTAAATACCATTGCTTACGAGTATATTCAATGCAATTACGGTACATATCCAATTATGCGTTCAATGAGCGAAATTGCAGGAAACTATGCTTTATATATTGCTACAAAATACTTGAGTAATGAACATGGCAAAGGAATTTTGTTAGGAGGAATTGCAGGACAACCACCAACTAGAGTTTTAATAATTGGTGCAGGAACAGTAGGAGAGCATGCAGCAAAAACAGCAATTGCAATGGGTGCTTCTGTTCAAGTTTTTGATGATGATATTTATCGACTATCGAGATTAGAAAACGATTTAAGTTTAAAAATATATACTTCTGTATTAGATCCAATTAATTTGGCAAAAAATATGGCAAGAGCAGATGTAGTAATTGGTGCATTGCGACCTATCAACGGAAAAACGCCTGTGGTAGTTACCAAACATATGATTCATAGCATGAAAAAAAATAGTGTGTTTATCGATATTAGTATTGACCATGGTGGCTGTTCAGAAACATCAAAAGCAACCAATCATCAAGAGCCAACATACTTAGTCAATGAGATAATTCACTACTGTGTACCTAATGTAGCCTCTAATGTATCTAAAACAGCATCGTATAGTTTAAGTAATATTTTAACACCAATTTTAAAAGAAATGTATAGCAGTGGAGGATTTGAATTGATGCTAAAACACAATGAACACTTTAGAAATGGCGTATATATCTACAAAGGAAATATTACTAAAGAGTTTATTGCAAAATCGTACGACTTAAAATTTTTCAATTTATCTTTATTATTAAGTGCCGATTTTTAAATATTATCGAAAAAAGGCATATATTTAAGCTCCATAAAAAAAGAAGAATGAAAGTTTTCAATGTCGTAGTATTATTGCTACTGTCATCTGTTGTTTTTGCTCAAGAAAATGATAGATACAGTCTAGTTAACAACAAAACCTATAAGCTTAAAAACAACAAAAAAGAGTTGGTATTAACCGTCAACAACAAAAGTATGCAAGCTGCTACTACTTCGTTTGACATTAATAACTTAAAAACTCAGTTAATTACAATTACCGATGGTAAGAAGCAGGTTTGTCAGTCGGTTGTTCAATTAAAAGCACTAGATGAAAAAACATTAATTGGTTTGTGTTATCATAAAAATATGATGCAATTAGTTTGTCTTGATTTTAGTAATAACGAACTTAAAATTGTAGATCAAATTGCAATTCCAACCAATACCAAATATCTTAAAAAGACAGTAGATAAAACCAATGCCGAATTAGGAAACTATTTAGTAAAAAACATTGCTGTTAATCCTACTACTAAAGAAATTTTGGTTCCAGTAAATATTGGTAAGAAAAAGAAAAACAATGCTGGTGTTTGGTCGATAAAACCAATGCCAAATAATTACACTTACAGTTTTGATGAATCTAATATTAGTAAACTATATGTAGAAAATGAAAAATTATATATTCATAGTATTAATATAAGTAAAGATAATGATATTTGGCTTTCTTTTTATGAAGGAAGTAT